>NZ_JBQDYQ010000043.1:0-28547 GCF_052105255.1 Brevibacterium sp. | reverse complement strand
GGCGGCCCAGCAACCTCGCGCGCGGTTGCTGGGCCGCCGTCAGGTAGTAATTGGGGGTGGTTCGTTGGGGGTGGGGCTATGGTGAAGGCACTACGGTCAACTCCGCGTCGGTTGAGAACATCATGAGCAGCACCGGTCTGTTGGAAGCCGGCCTGCTGCTGGCCAGCTTCGTCCTGTGTTCTCTCATCGGCTTCGAGCGGCAGTTCAGGCAGAAGGCCGCCGGGTACCGCACTCACGTGCTCGTGGGCATCGGCACCTGCGCCTTCGCCCTGATCTCCGCGTATGGATTGCCGGAGTGCTCGAGAACGACGTCCGCCTCGACCCGTCACGGATCTCCGCGCAGATCGTCTCCGGAATCGGCTTCCTCGGCGCCGGAGTCATCTTCAAGGGACGCAACACGGTCCGCGGACTCACCACCGCCGCGACGATCTGGGTCACCGCGGCCGTCGGCATGGCCTGCGGCGCGGGAATGCTGCCCTTGGCCGCGATGCTCACCGCCCTGCACCTGTTCACGCTGTTCGTCATTGCGCCCCTCATTCGCAAGATCCCCAACAGCGACCACCGCAAACTCCTGCGCATCACCTACCACGACGGGGCCGGTGTCCTCCGCGAGATCCTCGCCCTCGCCGGCCGAATGGGATTCGCGAACACCATCGTCGATTCGTGGCGCTTCGAGTCCGCCGATGGGACGCGAATGGTGCGGGTCCACGTGAGTTTCGACGGCAAACGGCCGCTGCACCTGCTCGTCGCACCGCTCATGGAGCTGAGTGGAGTCGAAACGGTGAGTATGCGCGAAGACCGCGTCGACTCAGTCGATGATGACGGCGATTCCGTCTGAGTAGCAGACAGACTCAGAAATCGACGCTCGAGAGCACGGCCTCGATTCCGGTCCGGACCCGCATCCGGGAAGGCTCACCGAATACGGTCGCATGAACGACGGCCCCTTGGATCATGGCCAGCAGCCCCGCACCATCGTCTACGGAGTCGTCGGAGGACTGGCACTGGCGCTCATCATGCAGACCTGGTTCGGGATCCTGCAGGGGAACTTCGCGATCAATGCGCTGGCAATCGGCTTGTCGATCGCGGCCACGGTCGGCCTGATCAACGGCTTCGTATCCCTCATCGGCCCTGCCGGCATCGCGATCGGTGCGGCGCTCACCATGCTCATCGGCAATCCGATCGCCTCGCTCAATCAGCCGAAAGAGTTCCTCGCCGGCTCCTGGGGCGATATCGGTCAGTTCTTCGTCCCCGGCGCGGCGGTCACGCTGCTGCGCGTTCTCTGGTACTTCCCTGACGCGCCGTTGGCGCCCCAGTGGTGGGTGCTCAGCGCTTGGCTCGTCGTCGGCATCGCGCTCATCCTCGTCGGCCACGTCATCGCCCACAGGAAGGCGCAAGCGGCCGCCCACTGACAAGCTGGCGCGTCGTTGGACTCCCATCGATCCTGGTCTTCGCTTGAGCGGAGGACTAGGCTCGGTGGGAGTCTGTGGTTTCGCATGTGAGACCGAGAGGATGACATGGTGGCATTTTCCGATGTGACGATCTGCCGCACCTGCGGGGTGGAGACGACGACGCCTCCGCCTGCATTATGTCCGATCTGCGAGGAGGACCGGCAATGGGTTCCGGCCTCCGGCCAGCAGTGGACGGCTCGGGCAGACCTCGAATCCGAGGGCCATCGCATCAGCACTGCGGAGCGGGAACCGGGCCTCTTCGCCATCCGCGTCGAACCGAAGCTCGGGATCGGGCAGACCTGCTATCTCGCCTGCACCGATTCCGGCAATCTGCTCTTCGACGTCCCCGCTTATATCGACGCCGAGGCGGTCGCGGCGGTCCGCGAGCTCGGCGGAATTGCGGCCATCGCCGCCAGCCACCCGCATATGTTCGGCACCCAGCTGGAATGGAGCGCCGCCTTCGACGATGCCCCTGTCTTCGTGTGCCGGGCCGACCTCGAATGGGTACAGCGGACCGGGCCGGCCATCTGCCCCTATTTCCACGAGACGGAGCCGGTTCCGGGAGCGCGACTCCGGCGCGTCGGCGGTCATTTCCCGGGCAGTGCGGTGGCGATGTGGACGGGCTCCGACGGCACCGGGGTCATGCTCAGCGGCGATTCGATCGGTCCCGTGGCACGGTCGGGATGGGTGACGTTCATGCGCAGCTTCCCGAACTATCTGCCCCTGTCGGCCGCGGTCGTCAGGCGCATCGCCGCCTCGGTGATCGATCTCGACTTCGACCGCATGTACGGCAACTTCGGTCAGTCGATCGACTCCGGGGCGCACTCTGCGGTGCAGACCTCAGCAGAACGCTACGCCGAATGGGTCTCCGGCGACCACGATCACCTCACCTGAGTCTCCCCCGACGGTCCGTCAGTGCGAACCGAATACGGCCCGCCGGTCAGCGGGACCGGAACTGCGCGGTGACGGGGCAGTCGAAGGGGTCTGCTTCGCCGAGGCCCACCCGGTTGAGGTAGGCGATGATGATCTTGTAGGACTCGAGCAGAGTCGTCTCGGTGTAGGTGATGTCCTTCTGACGGCAGTATTCGCGGACCATCGGCTGCACCCGGTGCAGGTTGACGCTCGGCATGCTGGGGAACAGGTGGTGTTCGATCTGATAGTTCAGACCGCCCATGAGGAATCCCATGAAGCGACCGCCGGAGATATTGCGTGACATCAGCGTCTGACGGCGCAGGAAGTCGATCTTCACATCTTTGGGAACGATCGGCTGACCCTTGTGGTTGGGAGCGAATGATCCGCCCATATGCACGCCGAAGACGGCGAGCTGGACGAGGAAGAAGGCGCTGCCGATGAGGGGACCTGCCGCCCAGATGGCGAGCGCGGGGAACCCGATGAGGCGGATTCCGATGAAGACGCCTTCGATCCAACGACGTTTGATCGACGACTGGCCGCGGACGATGGCTTTGACGGATTCGACGTGCAGCTGGAGACCGGCCAAGGTCAGCAGGGGCAGGAAGAACCAGCCCTGACGTGCGGCGAACCATTTGGCCAGGCCCGTGCGTTCACGTGCATCCTCAGGAGTGAAGACGAGGGCGTTGGGAGCGATGTCTCCGTCGACTCCGGCCTTGTTCGGATTGGCGTGGTGAAGCGCATTGTGCTTCTTCAGCCACCATCCGTAGCTCAGCCCGATGAAGAGGTTCCCGATGATCGTCGACACCCACTCCCCCACTTTTCCGCTGGTGAAGATCTGTCGGTGTGCTGCGTCATGGGCGACATAGGCGGTCTGGGTGAACAGTGCGCCGAAGACGACTGCGGTCGCCATCTGCCACCAGCTCTCACCGATGAGGAAGAGCATGGCGAAGGATGCGACGTAGCCGAGTCCCAGGAGGACGAAGCGCAGGGTGTTCCAGCCCGGCCGTCTGGCCAGCAGGCCCGCTTCTTTGACTTGGGCCATCAGCGCGCTGAAGTCGCTGGTGAATTCCTGTTCGGCGGTTCCCCTCTTCGCTCGCCTGCGCTCGAGCACTGCGGCCCGCGTGGCCCGATCCGGTGCCGGAGCCGACAGTTCGGTCGCAGTTGGGGAAGTCGGTTCGGAGGTCATGCGGTCAGACGGGTTCATGGTTCCCACCTTATGGATGTCCGCACCGTTTTTCGTCACCCCTGGGAGCCGTTCTTCACCCCCTACTCGGGTAGGGGGTCCGAGCTGAGGACAGGTGCAGAACTCAGCTGTTGGGGACGATAAGACCTGATTCGTAGGCAGCGATGACTGCTTGGGCGCGATCTCGGGCATCGAGTTTGTACAGGATCCGGGAGACGTGGGTCTTCACGGTCTGCACTGCGATGTGCAGACTCGCCGCAATCTCCGTGTTGGACGCTCCGCGGGCGACTTGGATGAGGATCTCGCGTTCTCGGTCGGTGAGTTCGGGCAGCGCTGTGCGGTTGGGTTTCTGTCCTCCGGTGGCGAAGTGTTCGATGACCCGTTTCGTCACGCTCGGCGCCAGGAGCGCTTCGCCTCCGGCGACGATGCGGACCGCCTCGGCGAGTTCACTGGGCGGGGCATCCTTGAGGAGGAAACCGCTGGCCCCGGCGCGGATGGCATCGAAGACATAGTCGTCGATGTCGAAGGTGGTGAGCATGATGATCCGGGTCTCGGCATTCGCGGCGACGATCGTGCGGGTTGCTTCGATTCCGTCCATCAGCGGCATTCGGACGTCCATGAGGACGATATCGGGGTCAAGGTCGGCGACGAGATCGACGCAGTGTGCACCGTCTTCGGCCTGTCCGATGACCTCGATATCTGCATGAGCGCTCAGCAGCGCGGCGAAGCCGGCGCGGACCATCGCTTGGTCATCGGCGATGACGATCCTGATCATGGGGTCTCCTGGTCCTTAACCGAAGTGTCCGTGACCGGTGTGTCGGCGCTCGGTTCACCGTCGTCGGTCGAGCGTTCGCGGGGCGAAAGCGGCAGCACTGCTTCGACTTCGAAGCCTCCGTCGGCAGTGGCTCCGCTGCGGACCTCCCCACCGACGGAGGCTGCCCGTTCGCGCATGCCGATCAGTCCCTGCCGGCTGTGCTTCTCGTGTTTCGCGGCCTCGCCGGGCCCGTCGCCGTGGTCGTTGGTGACGCTGATCCAGACGGCTGAGCTGCCACCGCGGATGCGGATGGCGATTGCAGAGTTGCGGGCGTGGCGGATCGCGTTGCTCAGGGCTTCTTGGATGATGCGGTAGCCGGCGAGTCCGGTGCTGTCGCGCATGAGGTGGTCGATCGGTTCGCCGCTGCGTTCGACGGTGACCTGCACTCCGGCCTGTCGGGCCTTCTCGATGAGCGGGTCGATCTCGGAGAACTTCGGCTGCGGCGCCAGTTCGCCTCCGCCTTCATCGTTGCGCAGGACGCTGAGCAGTCCGCGCATCTCGGTCAGCGCTGTGCGGGCGGAGGTGGAAATGTCTTCGAACTCTTTGGCCACTTCTGAGTCGATCCCGGCATGGCGGAACGGTGCGCTGGAGGCTTGGATGTTGATGATCGACATGCTGTGGGCGACGATGTCGTGGAGTTCCCTGGCGATGCGGGCCTTCTCCTCGATGGTCACGCGTTTGGAGTGCTCCTCCGCGGTGTTCTCCTTCTCCTGGACCAGTTGGGAGCGGATGAGCTGCCATTGCTGGATGATCACCGCGGCGAGGTAGACGCCGCCGGCGATGCAGGAGTAGATGAGTATGTTGACGATCGCGGCGTCGGTGCGGGTGTCTGCGACGATCAGATGAGTGATGAGCACCGCGGCCGCCGAACCTGCGATGCTGCCGAGCAATGCGGCCAGGGCCACTCCCCAGTGGGCGCGGACGCCGATGATGAGGATGATGACGATCTGAGTGATCATCATCGGAACCATCCACGGCCACGGCACACCCGACACGAGCGGTCCCAGCAGCGGCAGCACAGTGCAGGCGGCGATTGACATGATCGTGCCGAAGAGCGGGCGCAGCATGGACAGCGGCATGGACCCGACATGGACGATGGTGACGACGAAGGCCAATGCGACGGGGGCCTCGTTGACTGAGACGGCGATCGACGATTCCACCGCGAGCATGACGATGGCAAGAACGATCACCGCGACCCAGGCCAGCGCCTCGGGGTTGAGTCGACGGTTCGGGGGCATGAACCTGTCGAAGACTACCATCACAGACACCCGGTTCCCTTCTGTGATTCCGGCCGACCGTTGCGATCATAGCGCCTGTGCTGCTTCATCACCTGTGAACGGCACATAGTGGTCAGTTCCCGGCCCGGAACCGAGAACTCCCCGTTCAGCTTCCGCGGATCCCGTCGGCCAGGTGCGCATGCCGAGTTCCCGCGAACTTCGCTCGGCTGCCCCAGGACAGCACGAGGTAGAGCACGAAGGAGATGGCGAAGGACGGGATCGTCGCTCCGATCGGGCTCGGAAAGGCGTAGGTGAGCACGTAGGAGGCAAGAGCGCCGAGGATCCATACGCCTACGGCCACCCAATTGATTCCACGCGTGTAGGAGTAGTCGCCGCCGGAGTCCTTGAGGATGTCGGGTGAGTAGGCACCGCGTTTGATGATGTAGTAGTCGACGATGAGGATGGCGAAGACGGGGACGAAGAACGCCCCGATCATCGTCAGGAAGTCGGTGTACTGGTCGAGCAGGGCCAGCCACGTCGACCCGATGATCGAGATTGCGCCGAGGATGAGCGCCGTCGGCAGGAACTTCAGCTTCGTCCTGCTCTGTGCGCCGACGACGGAGTTGACCATTCCGTAGACGACCATCGTGTTCGTGGCCATGACCGAGAGGAAGATGACGATGGCCAGTGCCCACCCGAATTCCGCGGCCAGAGCCGTCGGGTCGAATTCGGCCGGGTCTCCCCCGTCGAGCAGGATGAAGCTGAACGCGGTGAGACCCAGCAGCATCGCCAGCACGGTCGAGGTCAGGTAGCCCAAACCCGACCCGACGATTCCGGCCTTCTGGGTCCCGGCCAAACGGTTGAGGTCGCCGGAGAGCACGGTCCAGGAGATGGCTGTGGAGATGACGATATCGAGTGCGAGGACCGGAGTGAACTCGAGCTCCGGCAGGCTCTCGATTCCTGCGTATTCGCCGGGTGAGTGCCCCGAGAACGCGATGACGAAGACATAGGCCATGACCAGCAGGATGAGGAGAGCGAACCAGGGTTCGGCCTTCTCGATCCCTTCGTGGCCGAGGATCGCCAGTCCGACGACGAGCGCCTGGCAGAGCACGGAGAAGAGGATCGGGTTGGAGAATCCCGTCGTCTGGGCGACGACGTAGTTGACGCTGATTCCCGCCAACATGGCCTGCACCCAGCTCCATCCCATGAGGATGATGACGTTGGCGGCGACGGGCAGGAAGCTGCCCTTGGCGCCGAAGGCACCGCGGGTGATGGCCATGGTCGCCAGGCCCGTGCGGGTGCCGATGTTGCCGATGAGCGTGAGCACGATGGTGCCGATGAGCGTGCCGACGATGATGACGATGACCGCTGTGGTGAAGTCGACGCCGGGGACAAACAGGGTTCCGGTCAACAGGGTCGTGACGACGAGGTTCGCGGCCAGCCAGATCATGAACATCCGTCCCCCGCTCAGGGTTCCGCGGATGACTCCGGAATCGTGGCCGGATTCCAATCGCTGTTCCAAACGGCGGTACCAGTTCACTGCGCGATCTCCTCGGCGCCGGGCTTGCTCTCGGCGGTCCCGGGCCCAGCTGCCGACGAGCCGTCGGCAGGACCCGGGACCATGGAGAGGTGTTCGTGGATGGCGATGAGTTCACCGTCACCGAGGCGGCGGAAGACGATCGATTCGCGTTCCCGGTACGATTCCCGCCCGCCTGCGGTGTTCACGGTCGTATCGACGGTGTGGGAGAAGACGGCTCCGCCGGGGAAGGTCTGCACGAGCTGATTCGACGAGGCGCAAGCGGCCACTGACCAACCGTCGGCCAACCACGAAGCCCACTCCCTTTCATATTCCGCACGAGTGTTCAGGCGTCGCGCTTCGGGGTGGAAGACGAAGGAGGCGTCCTCGGCAAATCGGGAGAAATACCACTGAGTGTCCGTGGCGGCGAAGGCATCGACGATCGCCGAGGCGGCCGTGAGCACATCGAATTCGCTGGGCTCCGGTGTGGATTCGTTCATGATCGACGGCGACCTTCCGCAGACTGAGAGAAGGAGTATGCCGCGCTGAGTCCAAACGACTCACGTGCGGCCCGATGAAGCTGAATGACACACTAACGAGTCTGTGATCGTCCGCACTATCCGCGATGGACGAATTCTGCCCTCAGTTGTACGAAGCGGCGAATCGGCGACTGAGTCCTTCGGCTGAACGTCACTGTGAGTTCATCTGCCGAATGGACCTGATCGCACCAGGTGACATGCATGAATTTGAGTCGCATGCCCGTGTGCCGCCGGACATTCCCCGGCTGACGTCCGAAGGAGAAGCTGAACCCATGAGTGCAGAACTGATCTGCGTAATCGTCCTCGGACTGATGTTCGTCATCGGAACCTGGCGGGACATCAATATGGGTCTGCTCGGCTTCATCGCGGCCGCCGGCGTCGGCGGCCTCGTCCTGCACCAAGCGCCCGAAGAGTTCCTCGCAGGATTCCCGTCGACCTCTTCCTCACGCTCGTCGGCCTGACCTACCTCTTCGGCTTCGCCCAGAACAACGGCGCGATCGAAGTGATCGTCCGCTTGTGCGTGAAGCTCGTCGGCGGGCGCATCGGACTCATGCCCTGGATCTTCTTCGCACTGACAGTTGTCCTTATCTCGCTCGGGGCACTCTTCGCCGTGGCCATCATCGCTCCACTGGCACTGTCGTTCGCGCGGCGTCATAGGATCAATCAGTTCATGGTCGGTCTGCTCGTCGTCCACGGTGCCCTGGCCGGCGCGTTCTCGCCCATCAGCGTCTACGGCATCTTCATCAACGACTATCTGACGAAGAACGGCCTCACCCCTGCGCCGCTGACCTTGTTCCTCGCCCCGTTTGTGTTCAATACCGTCTTCGCGGTCGTTATCTGGTTCGTCCTCCGTCGCCGGCCAGGACTGCGCGCGGAGGCAGATGGGGCTCACCCCCACCCCGAGTCCGAACCAGACGGCGCAACGACCATCCGTCTCACACGCTCTCAGATCCCAACCCTGATCGGGCTCATCGCGATGGCGCTGTCCGTGATCATCTTCAGCTGGGATGTGGGCCTGGTGACCATCACGATCTCGGTAGTGCTCGCCGCCGTCGACCCTGCCGCCGGCAAGGCCGCGATGTCGAAGGTCTCATGGTCGATCGTCATACTCATCTGCGGAGTGCTCACCTACATCGCCGTGGTGCAAGATGCCGGAGCCGTCGCATGGGTCTCGGTCGGCATCTCAGCGATCGGCGTACCCCTGCTGGCAGCGCTGCTGTTGTTCTACATGTCCGGCCTGATCTCCGCGCTGGCGTCGTCCTTGGCGATCATCGGTGTCGTCATCGCCCTGGCGGTGCCGTTCCTCGAGTCGGGCGACGTGCATGTAGGAGGGTTCGTCGCGGCGCTGGCGATCGCCGCGACCATCGTCGACATCAGTCCGTTCTCGACCAACGGCGCGATGCTCCTGGCCAATGTCCATCCGAGCATCCGCGACCGCTACTACAGACAGATGGTCGGCTACGCCGGCCTCATGTGCTTCATCGGGCCAGGACTCGCCTGGGTGGTCGCCGCGGTGCCGACCGTGATCAGCGGCTGAACCGGCGGGGTCGCCGGAACCCGCTCTCTCACATGTGCCCGGTCGTGAGGAACTTCTCGTGCCAGGACAGAGCCTCGGCGAGGATGTGCGGGGTATGCCGACCGGTCGGGTTCGCCGCGATCGCACGTTCGAGGTAGTCGGTGAGACGGTCCCGGTAGTCCGGGTGGGCGCAGTTGTCGATGATCTTCCGTGCCCTGGCCACCGGCGGCAGTCCGCGCAGATCGGCCAGGCCCCGTTCGGTGACCAAGATCTGAGTGTCGTGTTCGGTGTGGTCGATATGGCTGGCGAACGGCACGATCGCAGAGATCGCTCCCGCTTTGGCCTGCGAGTTCGACACGAAGAAGTTGAGGTAGGCGTTGCGGGCGAAGTCACCGGAGCCGCCGATGCCGTTGATGATCGACGAACCGCTCACATGCGTGGAGTTGACGTTGCCGTAGATATCGGCCTCGACCATTCCGTTGATGGCGATGATGCCGAGCCGGCGGATGGCTTCCGGGTGGTTCGACATCTCCTGGGTGCGCAGCAGGATCCTGCCCTTGTACGACTCGATCCGGTCATTGAAGTCCGCTGCCCGTTCGGCGGAGAGTGAGAACGCCGTCGCCGACACGGAGGCGAGTTTTCCGCTGTCGATGAGGTCGAGCATTCCGTCCTGGATGACTTCCGTGTAGGCGGTCAGTCCCTCGAACTCACTGTCGGCGAGATTGCCCATCACCGCGTTGGCGACATTGCCGACTCCCGACTGCAGCGGCAGCAGTTCCGGCGGCAGCCGATCTGCGGCGATCTCATGGCGGAGGAAGTCAACGAGGTGGTCGGCAATCTCCTTCGAGTCCTCGTCGGCAGGTTTGAACGGCAGGTTCCGGTCCGGAGCGTGAGTCTGCACCACGGCGACGACTTTTGCCGGGTCGACACGCAGATAGGGATCACCGATGCGCTGCATCGGCTCGAGCAGTTGGATCGGCAGCCGCTCGGGCGGGCGACGGGTTCCGTAGTAGACATCGTGGAAGCCTTCGTACCCTCGGGGGTGCCAGTCGTTGACTTCGAGGATGACCTTATCGGCCAGGTCGAGCCATGTCTTCGAGTTCCCGACGGAGCTGCCGGGCACCAGCAGACCGTTGGGCAGGATCGCTGCGACCTCGACGACAGCGACGTCGAGGTTGCCGTAGAAGCCGAACCAGGCCTGCTGAGCCGAGTGGCTGAGATGGGTGTCGACGTACGCAGTGTCACCCGAGTTGATCGAGGCCCGCATCGCCGGATCGGATTGGAACGGCAGACGTTTGCTCACCGCGTTCGCCTCGGCGAGTACCCCGTCGAGTTCCGGCGCCGTCGATGCTCCCGTCCACAGCTCGATCCGGAAGTCCTCACCCCGATCATGGGCGGCCTGAGCACGTGCGGCTACCGCCCCCGGGACTGCCTTCGGGTACCCGGAACCGGTGAAACCGCTCATCGCCACGCGTTGCCCATTGTCGATATGGCGGGCCGCCTCCTCAGCGGTGACGGTCTTCGTGCTCAGTTCGGGGCAGATGATTCTCGACATGACTCGCAGTCTATCGGGCTGCCGGGGGCCCGGCCGAGGCGGTCCCGCCGTCGTTGTCCCGGCCGAGGCAGCCCCGCCGTCGTCGTCCCGGCCGCGGTGTCCCGCACATTGGGTCTGTGTGGCTTCTCCACTGCCGCCAGCTTCCTCCTGCCGCCGACGATGCGGGTTCTCAATGAGCGGTTCCCGCAATTGCAGACGCAGACGATCGAGGCCGAACCCGGCAAGTGCTTCGACGACCGGCGCTACCGGAGATGCGGATGTAGGCATCGCCGACACACGGTCGCAGGATCTCCACCCGGTGCGCCGAATCCCGATCAGCGGTGACAATTCCCAGTCGCGACACATCACGGCCGTCACTCGGACCGGAGCGGACGCCCGAGAGACAGTGGCGTTCGCTCTCGAGACGCTCTCAATCGAGACGCAACATCTGATGAGCCGCCTCGCGGCCGACCTCGGGGACTGAACGCAGAGTTCAGAGCGCTTATCGGACGACTCGGAAGCCGATGTTCGAAGCCGAGGAATCCGGTGTGTTCGAGGAGCGGGCGGCCACCCGATAGCGGTTGCAGTAGGAGTCGTGGCACAGGAACGATCCGCCGCGCATGACCCGCTTGTCTCCGGTCTCGGGGCCGCGCGGATCGGACTGCGGGGAATGCTGGTAGTAGTCGCGGGCGAACCAGTCGGCGCACCACTCCCATACATTGCCGACGGTGTTGAACAGACCCAGACCGTTGGGGGCGAAATGCCGGGCCGGCGCGGTGCCGACGAACCCGTCGTTGAGGGTGTTCGACCGCGGGAATTCGCCCTGCCAGATATTGCAGTTCCATTCCCCGTCGATGAGCAGCCGGTTGCCCCATGAATAGCGACGGCCCTTGAGCCCTCCACGGGAAGCGAGCTCCCATTCGGCTTCGCTGGGTAGCCGAGTGCCGGACCACGCGCAATAGGCACAGGCATCGTCCCAACTGGTGTGGACGACGGGATGGTCTCTCCGCTCGTCGACGGTGGATCCGGGCCCTTCGGGCGCTGCCCAGTTCGCTCCGGAGACCTCGACCCACCAGGGCACGCCCGGGGCATGGCCGAGAACGTGCCCCGCCGCTCCCGGATTGGCCTCCAACAGCATGCCGAACACCGCCGAGGTACCCAGTCGTTCTGCCGTCGTGACGAATCCGGTGTCGGCGACGAACCGCGCGAAATCGTCGTTCGTCACGCTTGTCGTTGCGATCTCGTATTCGGTGAGTTCGACCCGGTGTCGCGGCCCCGCGCCATCGGCAGGATGCCCGTCACCGAAGGGATCGCCCATATCGAAGGCACCGCCGATGGTGACGAAGTCGAAGCCGAGTTCCGAGCCCGGCCCCGATGTCACGGCCCGGCCCCGATGTCACGGCCGGGCCGGCCACACGGATCGTCGGACGACTGTCCGCCGCCTCGGCGCGGGTGGCTGCGGGCGCGCAGCACGACTGGCCGCTCTGCGCCGCGGAGGCTCTGCGATCTCCGCTCTTCGTCACGTGTGAGTGCCCCTTTCGTACCGGGTCCGCCTCAATCTGGTGCGGACTCTGGGATCACCTTATGACGAAGGCCGAGGCCGGGGACACTCCGGTCCGGAAGTCAGGCGAAGAGACTGACTCCGCCCGGTCCCACGAGGCAGCCGACGACGATGAGGACGATGCCCCACAGCAGCTGCTTGCGGAAGATCGCGAAGATGCCGGAGATGACGAGGATCGCCGCAATGATCCAGAGAATGAAAGCCATGATTGCTCCTTGAATAGTCAGAACCTCGGTCGAGGTGTGCTCATCCTTGCACAGAAGAACGGGTGAGACACGGCCTTCTTCGCCAACACGCCGATTCGTCCGCAATCGTGACCGGTCCATGACTCTCCCGATGATTCCCACCCCGCCCCCGGCACCCGAGAGCGTCCCTTCTCGCCTTAACCGTGCCGACATCGTCTAGGATGAAAGTCCAGCGCCGGTCACGCCGATCACATCGGCAGGCTCGGCTGCCGACACTCGAGGAGGAGAGCTTGTGGTGAACCAGCCGCAGACCGATGTCGCCGGCACAGGCACAGACATCTGCGCCGGCAACACCGGAATCGGGACCCGCTGGCTGAACGGTGCCGTAGCCAGCGGAAGCGTGGCAGCGACTCTTCTCGCCGCCTCGGCGATCGTCTCTGCGCTCTTCGAACCTGCCATGGTGACGGTGGTCGCGGTGGTCGCGGTTTTAGCCGTCGGGGCCGGTCCGCGCCTGCGCCTTGGTGGGCCGTGGACGCCAGCCGATACGGTGACGGCTTGTCGACTGGCTCTGATCGTCGTCTGCATCTGCCAGATCATCCACTCACCTCCCGGTCTGAACTGGTCCGCCGTGATCATCGGTGCACTCGCGCTGGCCCTCGACGGACTCGACGGTTTCGTTGCCCGCCGCACCCAGGTCACCGAGGCGGGAGCCGGATTCGACGAAACGGTCGATGCCCTGTTCATCCTCATTCTCGGCCTCGCCCTCGTCCCGATGTGGGGGTGGTGGACCGCTTTGCCGGGCATGTACTACTACGCCTTCCGCTTCATCACAGTGTTGCGTCCCCAGTGGCAGCAGCGATTGCCGTTTTCACAGATGCGCAAGGTGGTGGCCGCAGCGCAGGGCATTCTTCTCATCACGGCGGCCTCTCCCCTGGCCCTCGCCCACGAATGGGTGGGCTTCGGTGCGGCCGGACTGGCCCTGGCCGCGCTGACCTGGTCGTTCGGCCGCGATATCGTCTGGCTGGAACGACATGCACGGTGACCGCCATCGGCCCTCCTATACTGCAGGAATGACGTCGAAGCGCACCGGCACCGGGTCCGAATGCATGGAGGCAGGCCCGGTGAGTTCACTGCCCACGGAGCATGGCACGTTCTCGATCAAATCGTTCACGGCCGGCACAGCCACTCATGTGGTCCTGACGATGGGCGACCCGGCCGGTCGTGCGCGACCGCTGGTCCGCGTGCACAGCGAGTGCCTCACCGGTGATGCTCTGGGTTCGCATCGGTGCGACTGCGGGGACCAGCTCGATGCTGCATTGTCTGCCATCGCCGCCGAGGGACACGGAATACTCGTCTATATGGCCGAACATGAAGGTCGCGGAATCGGGCTGGCCGCGAAGCTGCAGGCATATGCGCTCCAGGATGAGGGCATGGACACTGTCAGCGCCAATCGTGCCCTCGGTCTGCCCGACGATGCCCGTGACTATACTGCGGCGGCAGCGATTCTGCGTGAGCTCGGCTGCCCGCGAATTCGACTGCTGACCTCGAATCCGAGCAAACAGCATGCGCTCGAGGATCTGGGCATCGAGGTCGTTTCCCGTGTTCGGGTGCATGTTGCCGACCGGCCGGAGAACAGCGCCTATCTCACCAGCAAACGGCTGCGGATGAACCACGATGTTCCGCCTGCAGCGAAGACAGACGAATCGCGGACTCAGCTGCCCGGAGTCGACGCGGACATCTACGCAGCTCTGACCGCGAACGAAGAGGTCATCGCTCAACTCGCACAGAGTCAGGACGGGTTCATCGCGACCCGCACCGGCGATGCCTGCTTCGTCTCCGGGACCACCGATCGGACCCATCTGCACCGGATCCGCGCACACGTGGGAGCCGTCCTCGTCGGGGCCCAGACCGTCATCGCCGATGATCCGCAATTGACCGTGCGTGCGGTGCACGGCCCCAACCCGGTGCGCGTCGTCCTCGACCCTCATGCCCGTGTTCCGGTCACGTCGACGGTGCTGAGCACCGGCCCGACCCCTACGGTGTGGCTGATCAGCTCCGAGGAGACTCCCGGTGCGGAGGTCGGTGACCACGTTCGCGTGACCCGCCTTCCGCCGGCGGCGTCCCCGCAGGACATCATCGCAGTCATCCGCAGTCAGGTGGCGGGGTCCGTCCTCGTCGAGGGAGGCGGACGCACGGTCTCGTCATTTCTTGCTGCGGGCGCCCTCGACCGCCTTTTCCTCACCACCGCTCCGGTCTTCATCGGTGATGGTGTTCCGGGCATCCGCTTCCACGGGTCCGAGGTGATGGCGAAGGCTCTGCGGAGACCGTTCCGTCGCTTCGAACTCGGTGATGACATGTGCACCGAGTATCTGCTCAGTCCGGCTGCGGTTACTCGTTCGCAATCGAGTCCGGATATGCCGGTGTACGCTTCTGTCGCGTCCCCGCAGTCCATACGGTGACGATTCCGGGCAGGGTCGAGATCATCGCGAGCAGACCGTAGCCGGTCGAGGCTGTCACTGCGGTCCCCATCGATACGGAGATCCCGGCCGCAATGAGGCTGACGCTGAGTTCGCGCACTCCCCATCCGCCGACGCCGATCGGGATGCTCATCGCGGCGAGTCCGACGACCGCGAGCACCGGCACGACGGGTCCCTCGAGTGCTGCCATGGCGATGATGAAGAGCACGAAGAGGGCCGACATGCCCAGTGCCGAGGACAGCCAGATGGCGAGGCTGCGCCGCCAGGCCATTCCGCGCATCCCGCACACGGAGAGGGCCAGGGTCGTCACGGACACGGCTGCGGCCATGAGCGCCAGTCGGCCGGAGATGTCGATGAGACTGAGCGCGGCGGTGGCGAAGAGCAGCGTCGTGGTGCTCAGTCGTTCAGTGCCGACGGCGGCCAGCGGGGACAGCCATGTCTTCGCTCCGGTGTGACGGTAGACGGCTACGCGGGCCGCATCCCCGCCGAGCCCGCCGGGCAGGACCGTATTCAGCAGTGACGAGGAGTAGCAGTCGGCGAGTGCCTGTGCCCAGGAGATGGCAGTGCCTCTGTGTGCGAGCAGCAGTGCCCAGCGGTGCGCCTGGGCGCCGGTCATGATGAATCCGCAGGCGAGCGCGGCGAGGACCGTCCAGACGTTGAGGACCTGCCAGCCATCGACGAGTGCTTGAGCGCCGACGACTCTCACGGTCAACGCCAGCAGCGCGACGGTGATGGCGAGCATGAGCGCCCTCTTCGCCCAGGTCACGTCGTTTCGGTCCCGGTCGGTGTGGTGATTGCGCGAACCGTTGGTGTCTCTCGTTCGCATGCACGGCCGACGGCGTCGATGAGCACGTCGAGGTGGTCGACCCTGACGCTGAGCCCCGAGCCCAGTTGCTTCTGCCGCTGTGTCCACCAGTCCTCTGCGACTGCAGAGAGCCCGGGACGCTCATCAACGGCTGCGTCGAGTCGTTCGGAGAGGAATCTGTTGAGGAAGGTCCGGTCGGCTGGAGCCGCGAGACGCCAGGGGCTGGGGCCCTCGACTGCGGTGAGTCCGTGCCTTCGGGCAAGGTCCATGAGGCGTTCGGGTGCATGGTGACCGAGCCTGCCGTCGCGATGCTGGTGGGCGGTGAAGGCTGCATCGATGACTGCATCGCTGGGATGGTCCGGGTCAAGCTCCCACCCGTCGACGATGCTGAGCAGAAACAGCCCGAGGCCGTCGTGGTCGTCGAGAGAGCGAACGACGGCGGTGAGGTCTGTTTCGGTGAGAACGTCGAGGAGGGCGCTGCAGGTGAGCAGCAGCCGGGATCCATGGAATTCCGATGCGGCGAGCAGCTCAGAACTGAGAGTCGGGAGGCCGGCGATCGGGGCGCAGATCGGGCGAGCGTGCGGAAGCGCCGCTGCCGCATAGTCGAGAGAGGCTTGGTCGGAGTCGAGGAGGATCCAGTTGAGTTCCCAGTCGGGCAGCCGAGCACGCAGCGCAGCGTCGAACCACAGGGCCGAGTTCCCGGTGCCCGCCCCGATGTCGATGGCGAGCAGACGCTTCTCGTCCGATTCCGCTTCTGCACTCAGTCGTGCAACTGCATGATCGATCAGATGCAGCGACTTCTGACGCGCCGCGTCATCGACGGGACGGCGCAGATCCAGCCAGTCGGGTTCGGCCGCAGTCACGAGGTTCTCCTTTGGCTTCCGTCCGTCGGGCGGGGCGGTCCGGGCAGTTCGGCCGCGACCGGTGGTGCGGCCGGAGGTGAGTGTTCGGCTGTGATGCGCACGACCGCGGCGGCGGTGTCGGCCCAGGAGCGAACGGCGTTGGGGCGATTCCGGCGTGCTGATTCGGCAAGTTCGGTGCGGAACCTGTCGTCGGTCAGCCAACGGTGCAGTGCCTGTGTCCACGCCCCGAGGCGCCGCGGAAGGACGAGTCCGGCGCCCAGGGGCTCCTCGGCTCCGGTTCCGGCGGTGACGAAGGCGGGGATTCCGGCCGCGGCCGCCTCGGCGACGACCAGCCCGTACGCCTCCGAGCGTGATGGCAGCAACAGCAGATCGGCGTTGCCGTACAGAGCGTCGATGCCGTCGGGGCTGAGTTCTCCCACGATGTCGGCCCTGCCCTCGGGCAGGTCACGGCAGGCGGCCTGCAGCCGACGGCAGTAATCTGCGTCCGCGTGCGGCCCGGCGAAGGTGACCCGCCATGGCAGTTCCACGGCCGTTTCGTCTCTTGCCCAGGCATCGGCTCGTGCCGAAGACCGGGCGGTCAACTCGGCCGCCGCTTCAGCGATGAGCAGCTGGCCTTTGTTCTTCTCGATTGCGCCGATGCAGACGAAATGGCCCCCGTGGTCGCCTGAGCTCTGTGGGCGGGCAGGGTTTCCGGGCACTGCCACCTCGGTGCGGATGCCGTACCGGGACTCCAGGCCTGCGGCTGTGAACCGGCTTGTGGTGATGACCACTGGTGCGTCGCGGACGACCTGCCGTTCGCGATGGCGACCAGCGCTGTCGTCATTGTCTGCCAAGCAATGGAAGAGCGGGATGAGCGAACCCGGCCCGCCGCGGTGCGCGAGCGCAGGATCGGTCATCAATTCGGGCAGAGCGGTGGCGATGAGGCCGTCGAGGAGGACGGGTCCCGTCACGGCGGCCATGAGACTCTGCACCGCTTCTGTCTCGGCTCGTCCCGGCTCGGCCCAGGAGCCGGGCACCGAATGGAGCGCGATCCTGGACCCGGCTGCCGCGGCGAGCGCTCGGTTGAATGCCGCTCCCCCGCTGATGCGACCGAGGTCGGGTTCGATGAGGTGAAGGCTCACGTCCGCTCCGGAACGGTATAGGTGATCGCTGCGCGCGGATTCTCCCGCAGCTCGATGCTGATGCCGATCTCGGGTCGCTCAGTCAGAGATTCGGCCAGCTTCCGTCCGATGTGTTCGGCGACGGCTTCGGTCGTGCTCAGTCTCTCGGAGAAGTCAGGGTGTTCGTCGAGATTCGTATAGCGCAGAGGGGTCAGAGCCGCGTCGAGCAGGCTCATGGCTTCACCGATGTCGAGGACGACGGAATGCTCGTCGAGGCTCGCGCGGGTGAAGGTAGCCGAGACTTCGAGAGTGGCACCGTGCAGGCCTTGGGCGGGACCGAAGAATTCGTCGGGCAGGCTGTGGGCGATCATCACATGGTCGTTGACTGTGAGTCCGAACATTGTCTTCTCTTTCTTCTCGGGGCAGGTCGGGTTCTTCGCCGCCGGGCGGCAGAGGCATGTAGTTCGACGCATCCTCGGTGCCCGGAAGTCGGTCAGCGGGTGTGGGCGCCCGTGTAGTCGATGACATGACAGAGCGCGGACCGGGCGGGGCCGCTGCCGTCTCTGTCGCTGCCGCTGAGTTCGTCCATGACCGTCGGCAGCTCTCTCCAGCCGGAGATTCCGGTGATCAGGGAATCGAAGCGGTCATCGTTCAGAGCGGACAGTGCGGCGCTCATCCGTTGGGCGCGGGTGCGGCGCGTTCGGTGTCCGGCGGCAACCTCTCCGACCTGCGAGGCGATGATGCTTAGTCGGCGGGCGTGGAAGTCGGCGCCGAGGGGCACGCTGGGGCTGTCGCTGCCGTACCAGGATGCTTCGATCACGGTGCCGTCGTCACCGGTGATCTCGAGTCCGCGAGCCAGCCCCACTTGGCTCCCGGAGGTATGGATGACGACGTCGCAGTCGGCGGAGGCATCGTCCGGCGCGACCGCATTGAGGCCGAGGTCGGCCAGCAGTGTGCGACGGTGTGGGTCGGTCTCGACGATTTCGAGACGGTCGAGCGGCAGTCTGGAGGCCAGCAGTGCGGTGGCCGTACCGATCATGCCCGCACCGATGACGGCGACGCGGTCGGCGAAACGCGGCGGCTGCTGCCAGAGGATGTTGAGGCCGGTTTCGACTGCGCCGGCCAGCAGCGCCCGATGATCGCTGATGCCCTCGGGAATGAGGTGGACATCCTCGGTGGTCACGATGTGGTGGGAGTGGTGCGGCAGCAGGCCGAAGACCCGAGCACCGATCCAGTCCCGCGGTCCTTCGTCGACGATGCCGACACCGAGGTAGCCGTACGACACCGGGAACGGGAAGTCTCCGAGTTGGTGAGGAGCCCGCATCAGGGTTTCGACGCGGGCGGGGATGCGACCGGTGTGGACGAGAGATTCGGTGCCTTTCGAAACCGCGGAGGCGGTGGTGGTGATCCGCAGCTCGTTCCCTGAGTCGGGATTCGCGCGCGGGGTGGGCACTTCACGCCAGCCCCCTTGCCGGGCGGCTTCGGTCCAATACTGCCAAGCCATATCTCGATCGTACAGGCGCCCCTGCCCTGCGGTGTGCCCCGACGACGCCGGTGACCGTGGTCAGGCTGATAGCCGGCGACCGGACCACTACCCTGGGGCCATGACTGATTTCCTCAAACTGCGGAAGTCCGCCCCGGACGGTTTCTTCGCCGCTGAGGCCGCCGGGCTGAGATGGTTGGCCGAACCGGGTGTGGTTCCCATCGTCGACGTCATCGATCATGGTGTGGATTTTCTGCGGCTGGGCCGTCTCGACGAGGTTGGTCCCTCCGCCGAGGCGGCCGCTTCCTTCGGTCGCAAGCTGGCCCGACTCCACGATGCGGGTGCTCCCGGTTTCGGTTGGTCACCGGCTCCGCAGTCGTTCTTCGGCCCCCTCGACAACCCTTTCGAAGTGCGCGCCGAGTCCGTCGACGATTTCACCGGCTATTGGGTCGAGCAGCGTCTGCGCCCTTTGGTCACTGCGATTGCCGGGGATCTCACGGGCGAGGATCGGGCCATGGTCGTCTCGGCGACCGATGCCATCGCGTCGGGAGCCTTCGCCGGGATCTGCGGTGAGGGCGAGGAGGCACCGGCGCGCGTCCACGGCGATCTGTGGGCAGGAAATCTCATGTGGACGCCGGACGGGGTCACTCTCATCGATCCGGCCGCACACGGCGGTCACCGACTGGAAGACCTCGCCCTGCTCGCGCTCTTCGGCACCCCGTTCCTCGAAGAGATCTTCTCCGGCTACGAACGGGCCCACCCGATGCCGACAGGCTGGCAGGAGGACCTGCCTGCGCACAGCGTCTTCGCTCTTCTCGCTCATATCCGCCTGTTCGGGCACGGGTTCGTCGGGCAGACGGTCCGTGCCGCCCGGTCGATCATCGCCCGGGCGGAACAGCTGGACCGGTGAGGTCACTTCAAGGAGATCTCCACCGGGTCGGAGAACAGTCCGCCGGCGAAGGTCAGCTTGTTCGGGTCAGCGTCTTCGGGCACATCGAAGACGAGCGCACCCTCGGCGGTGTTTCCGGGGTTGATCTCTTCGAGGAAGAGGATGTTGTTCTCGGTCGCATAGATGCCGGCTTCTGAATCCGCAGAGTAGGTGTTGCCGTCCTCATCACCGAGTTTGATGTCGTCTTCGAAGAAGAAGTTCGGATCCGATCCGGTGTTCTTCACCGACAGTTCGATCTGGACGAACTGTCCCTGTGCCTGGGCGTTGAGGAATTCGTCGCCGACCTGTGAGACACCATCGTCGACCTTGGCGACGGTGATCTCCCAATCATCGGCAGCCACGGTGTCTCCGATACCGTACGAAGCTTCTTCGGCAGGCTTGTCCGCGGCTTCCTTCTCAGCGGCCTCATTCTCCGCAGGCTCCCCCGAGTGTTGAGCGTCGGATGAGCCGCTCTCCGCAGTGCTGGTGTCGTCTCCCCCGCCTCCGATCGCGCTGGCTACGGCGGTGATGACGATGATGACGAGCAGCCAGAACCACCAGCGCTTCAGCAGCGGCTTCTTCCGTTTCGGCGCCTTCTGGCCATAGGGCTGCTGCGGGTAGCCGCCAGCTCCGTAGGCAGGTGCGTTCGGTGCGGGTGCCCACTGCTGGTGGTCGTAGTTCTGAGCTGGCTGCTGGTGGTGGGTGTTGTGAGGGGGCTGGTGCTGCGGGGACCATTGGTGCTGCGGCTGTGGTGACTGCGGCTGCTGCGGGGTGTTCTGGGGATTCCGCGAGTGGGACATGACGCTCCTTCGAAGCTGGATCTGACTGACTGCTCCAGCTTCGTCCGATCTAAGCCCCGGCACGTCCGCAATCGGGCTGGATCACTCCAGCCGAACGGTTGACTTCGTCCAGCCTGAAGGTGGACTACGCGTGTCAGCCCTCGCGGTTACGATTCTCTTGTGTCAGAACAATCCGTCCCTCGCCGCAGAATCCCACGCGGCGTGCGCATCGCCGCCAGCATCCTCGTCGGCGTCATTGCCTACCTCTTCGGGTTCTTCACCTCGTCGATGGCGGTGACGGCGAACGCCTGGGCCTTCTCCGACGGGAAACTCAACGACACCGGACTCGTCGCCGTCCTGCTGCTGTTCCTCGTGTGGGGGCTCGTCTTCCTCCGTCACCGATGGCCGTGGGTGCCCTTCGTCGCTGGTGGACTGCTCACCGCGGGTTGGGGTGATGCGCTGATGCTGCTCATTGCGATCTTCCACCTCGTCATCCGAGCACCCCGGCGGCAGGCGATCACCGCCTCGGCGGTGGGCACCGGACTGATCGCGTTCTCCACATTGAGGATGTGTCTGGCACCGGTCGAGCACAATCCCTTCAGCATCTTCTTCCTGCCCGACCCCGCTCAGGTCACGGGCCTCGAGGCGACCATCCCGCCGGAGGATTCGCACTTAGCGATCAGAATCATCACGATCGCGGCCGGAGTCATCGGGTTGTGTACGGCCCTGGGCGTCGGCGCGCTGCTGCGGCGGACTCGTCGGATGACAGCGGTCGAATCGATCGCCGAACGTGAAGCCCTGCGCAATGAGTCGCTCACCGCCGAGATCGCGCGGCAGTCCGAACGAGAGCTCTTGGCACGCGAGCTTCACGACACGCTCTCCCACCGGCTGTCGGTGATCTCTCTGCACACCGGTGCCCTTGAGGTCGGAGCAGGCACCGACCCCGAAGTCGCGTCGACGGCGTCTGCCCTGCGGGAGGAGGCCCGTGCGTCCATGGAGGATCTGCGCCATCTTGTCGGTGGCGTGAGGAACGGCAATCTGGCTTCTCCGCGACCGGGCCGTGGCGGCTCGTCACCGCCGAGCCGCGCGACGATGTCAGCGATTCCCGAGCTCATCTCATCCGTGGCCTCCACCGGTACACTCATTCGCCCGCTCATCGTCATCCAGGACGTGGAATCATGCCCGCCTGCGCTCGACCGTGCGGCCTATCGCATTGTTCAGGAGGCTCTGACGAACGCGATGAAACATGCTCCGAGCCTGCCGGTGACGGTGGACGTTGCCGTCTCGGCAGCTCGCGGAATCCGGATCTCGGTGAGCAATCCGCTTCCTCATGGTTCAGGTTCGGTCGATGTTCCGCCTCGCCCTCGATACTCACCGAGTTCTGCGCGTGAACCCGGTGCCGGTGTGCCCGCTGACGGATGGTCGCCGCCCGGGTCGAATCCGGTGCCGCAGCGAGCTCACCTGGGGTCGGCCGGGTCGGGATCCGGGCTGACCGGCATCCGGGAGCGCGCCGCGATGTTCGGCGGCGAAGCCTCGATCGGGGTGGTCGGCAATGAGTTCCGCGTGCAGGTGAGCTTCCGATCCTTCTCAACTCCGAACTGATTCGCACCCGGTTCGGGTCGAGTAGGATCTCGCCGGACTGATTCGTGTCCTGTCGGATCGTGGGCCGACAATCGCCGAACGGTCGATGTGGAACTGGGACTTCAGCACTCCGACGAGCCGTGACACTGGCCTCGGGTATTGTGACGTTCATGAACCAAGCCGCCCCGATCCGAGTCATGGTCGTCGATGACGACCCCATGGTCATCACCGGGATCACGGGAATCCTCCAGGCGGCCGAAGACATCGACGTTGTCGCTTCGGCATTGAGCGGGGAGGAGTCCATCGAAAAGGTGTCTCGGCACTTTCCCGATGTCGTACTCATGGACATCCGGATGCCGGGAATCGGCGGGATCGAGGCCACGCAGCGTCTGCTCAACAGCGTCCGACCGCCGAAAGTGGTGTCCCTGACGAGCATGAGCAGTGACGATCACCTCTTCAACGCGCTCGAGGCGGGGGCCGCCGGATACCTGCTCAAAGACATCGGTCCTGTGGAACTCGCCGCCGCAGTCCGCAAGGTCCACGCCGGTGAGCCCATTCTCGCCCCGCAGTCCATGCGGCAGGTCATCGCCAAAGTCAGGTCGAGCTCCGATCATCGTCTGCAGCAGGAAGCCGTGGCACTGCTGTCGGAACTCACCGACCGCGAGCGCCAGGTCGCCGACCTCGTGGCCGAAGGTCTGTCGAATCAGGAGATCGCCGAGGAGACATTCATGAGTCTGGCCACGGTCAAGACTCACCTCAACCGGATCAACGTCAAACTGGACACGAACAACCGCGTGCGCATCGCCACGATGGTGGTTCGTGCCCGCGGGCGCTGACCTCAACAATGCGACTGGTGGTTGCCTCGGGGATCCCTCGCAAGAATTCACCGTTTCTTTATCCCCCACAGCAGAAGTGATTGCCCATTCCGTCTAAAATCGACTCTGATGGTTGCTGAACGCTATGTCGAATCCGAGAAGACGATCAGCAGCCCCTCAGATCGCAGTCAGTGGACAGAACGAGCACAGGGGTTGCTGTCCTGGGCAACCTCATTCTGGGTCTTGGCGATCGCCTTTGTCATCGTCACAATCGCTGCGGCCGGTCCCCTGCGAGTCTGGGACTACAAGCTCAATCGACGATGGCTCTATCTCTTCGAACCCGACCTCGTCTGGTTCTTTCAGCACATCCTCGATCCCATCGCCGGTCAGGCCGTCTGCCTTCCCGTTCTGGTGATCACCGCGATCGTGCTGGCACGCAGACGCCGGTCCTGGCGACCGATCGTCTTCGCGATCGCCGTCGAAGCGGCTTTCTATCTCGGCGTCGGTTCGCTCAAGGTCCTCCTCGCCCGACCGGCGACGACCCTGCACGATCCGCGGTTCTTCCACGGCGGTCTGATCGAGATCGGCGGCCGTGGAATCAGCTACCCATCCGGGCACGCGGCCGAAGCCGTACTCATCTATGGTGCTGTCGCCTACCTCATCGCCACTTACAGCAACGTCACCACTCGAACCGTGCGCCTGCTGTGGTGGGGTGTCGCCGCGGTCAGCGTGAATTCAGTGGTCGTGTCCTTCACCCTTGGCTGGCACTGGGCCACCGACCTCATCGGGGGGCTGCTGATCGGCGGAGCATTCCTGCGACTGCTCGCCATCGCCGACAGACGAATACCCGATCTCAACACCTGAGGGCTGTCACAGCCAGGAGTCGTCGAGGTCTGTGAATGTCGTCGCCCTGCTCTCCACGAGATCGAACCATGGTCCGGTCTGCGGCAGTTCGTGGGCGAAGAAATACCGCGCCGCGGCGATCTTGCCGTTGAGGAACGCCGAATCGCCACGTGCGCCAGCGGTCGCTTCGGCCACCATTCCCTGCTGCAGCCACAGCCACGCCATGGCTGTGTGGCCCACTGCTTCCAAATAGGTCCACGCATTGTCGAGGGCCACCATGGGATCTCCGCTCGACCACACTGCGGCGGTGACGGATTCGATCCGATCGACGGCTGACGTCAGCGCCGCGGTCTCAGCGGACCATTCGGAGCGATCGGCCGCCTCGGCGAGGGTCTCCCGCATCTGCTCCAGCAGCACCTGCAGACCTTCCCCGCCTTTCATGATGACCTTACGGCCCAGCAGATCCTTGGCCTGGATGCCGTGCGTGCCCTCGTGGATCGGGTTGAGCCGATTGTCGCAGTAGAGCTGTTCGACATCGTGATCGCGGGTGTATCCCGCTCCGCCGAGCACCTGAATGGCGTGGTCGTTGGCTTTCAGGCACCACACGCTCGGCCAGGTCTTGACGATCGGGGTGAGCACGTCCAGCAGCAGTGCGGCACGATCGCGCTCCGTCTGGGTCTCAGCGGTTTCGGATTCGTCGAGCAGACGTGCGGCATAGAGGATGAGTCCGAGTCCGCCCTCGACGTAGCTCTTCGACGACAGAAGCATGCGCCGGACATCGGAGTGCTCGGCGATCGGGATCGGCTCACCATCGGATCCCTTCGCACCGTCGGGACGACCCTGGCGGCGGTCGCGGGCATAGCGGAGGGCATCGAGGTACCCGTGGTAGCCCAGTCCGACCGCGCCTGCTCCGACGCCGATTCGAGCCTCGTTCATCATGTGGAACATGCAGGCCAGCCCCTTGCCCCGCTCCCCCACGAGGTAGCCGACCGCACCCGCGGCACCGGCCGGTGTGTGCGCCCCCTCGCCGAAGTTGAGCAGAGTGTTCGTCGTTCCGCGCCATCCCATCTTGTGGTTGAGCCCGGACAGTACGACATCATTGCGTTCACCGAGGCTGCCGTCGTCGTCGACGAGGTACTTCGGAACGAGGAAAAGGCTCAGACCTTTGACACCTGACTGGTCACCCTCGGCACGGGCCAGGACGAGATGGACGATGTTCTCCGAGAGTTCGTGATCGCCGCCGGAGATCCACATCTTCGTCCCGTGGACGCGGAAGGCATCGTCGCCGCTGCCGGGATCCGGTACAGCTTTTGTGGTGACGTCGCCCAATGAGGAGCCGACCTCGGGTTCGGACAGGCACATGGTGCCGAAGAAGCGGCCGTCGAGCTCGGGCACAACGTACTTCTCGATCTGTTCTTCAGTACCGTACTCGAGCAGCAGATTGGCATTGGCCATGGTCAGCATCGGGTAGCTGGCGGTGCCGATGTTGGCCGCCTGGAACCAGGTGAAGCAGGCCTTCGCGATCGTCTGCGGCAGCTGAATGCCGCCGACGTTCTCATCCATCGTCGCCGACAGCAGGCCGATGCCGGCGAACTGGTCGAGCGCAGACTTGATCTCAGGAATCAGCGTCACCGCGGTACCGTCGAAAGTCGGTTCGTTGAGGTCGGACTTTCGTGCATGGGTCGCGAACCATTCCTTGGCAAGCTCCTGGCTGGCTTCGAGCACGGAGTCGAAGACCTCACACGAATGGTCGGAGAAGCGAGGTCGGTCGCAGAGTTCGTCGACCTTGAGCCAGTCATAGAGTTGGAACTCGATGTCCTTGGCGGAGAGGATGGATTCTGTCGCAGTCGTCAAGACGCCGTTGCCTTCGATCTGTTCGGTCACAAGACCAAGCTATGGCTAATCGTTCGTTAAGTAAAGCGATTCGCTCTCTCACGGTGCAAGGATTCGGCTGATGCCCAGCTGTGAGGCGTTCAAGAGCGCCAATATCGGCCAGGGGCAGAAAGTCGGCTACCGAGAGGACAGTTCCGAGGAACGGCTGCAAGCCACGGCTGAGCACGAAGGAGTGAAGCTCTACCGCAATCCCGACGGTTCACATCTCGCCGTCGACGAATCCCACTCGAGCTACGATGACTGAACATCGGCTCAGTATCCGGCGCTGCGTCTGCAAGCGAGGCACCCCCTGGACGAATCAATGAAAACGACTATGGTCACGAGTACAGCGTCTTCGCAACAGTGAGGTGGTGACAGATGACCGACCAGACTGATTCACAGAAGAAGGTCGACAAGATCAACGACAAGCTCGACGAGCTCGGGGCGAGGGCCAGCGGACCCGATGTCGCCTATGGCGCGACTCCCGGATATGCCGACGATGTATCCGAAGAGGACCTGGAGAAGCTCGCCGAAGCGGAAGGTGTGACCCTCCGACGCCTCCCGGACGGCTCGCATGAGGCGATCGACGAGTCCGCCGTGACTCCATCCTCGGAGACTTCGAACGCCGAGGATTCCACGCCGTCAGCTGAGAGCTGATTCGTCGGCTCGAGCGAACATCGACAACCCGGTACACGGTCATCCATGTGCCGGGTGTCGCTGTGCCCCAGGTAGGATCACCGGGGCCACGGCGCCACGCCGCACAGTCGGCGGAACAACGATGCTGATATGAAAGGCAGAACCTATGCCCTCCCCCGCCGCCTCGCCTGCGCAGACCTCCGCGACGAAGACGGAGCCGTCAGGCTTCCTCCGGATTCTGCGCAACTACCGCTTCCCGATCTTCATCCTCACAGGTGTGATCGTCGGCGCCATCATCGGCCTTGTCTTCGGAGATCACGCCACAGTCATCAAGCCGTTCGGCACTCTGTTCATCAACATGATGTTCACCCTCGTCGTGCCGCTGGTGTTCTTCTCCATCTCCTCCGCGGTCGCGGGAATGTCCTCGGCCGCGCGACTGGGCAAGATCATGGGCAGCATGCTCGGCGTCTTCGCCGTCACCGGCATCATCGCCTCCATCGGCATGGTCGCCGCTCTGCGCATCTTCAACGCCACCGACGGCGTCCAAGTGGAGATGCAGGAGCCGGAGAACGTCGAGGAAGTCGGGTCCATCGGTGATCAGCTCGTCCAGACCGTCGTCGTCGACGACTTCTCGAAGATCCTGTCCGCCGAGCACATGCTCGCCCTCATCGTCTTCGCCGTCATCGTCGGCTTCGCCACCAGCAGGATCGGCGACGCGGGCAAGCCGTTCGCCAAGTTCCTCAACTCCGGCACCGAGGTGTTCCTCAAGTTCACCTCGATCGTGATGTACTACGCCCCGATCGGCCTCGGTGCCTACTTCGCCGCTCTCATCGGTGACCTCGGCTCCCAGCTCGTCGGGGACTATGTTCGCGCTTTCCTCGTCTACTACCCGGTGGCGATCGCCTACTTTATCCTCGCGTTCACGTTCTACTCCTTCCTCGCCGGCAGCCGCCGAGGCGTGTCTCGGTTCTGGGGCAATATCCTCGAGCCCACGGCGATCTCCTTGGGTACGTCGTCCTCGGTGGCGGCGATCCCGGCGAACCTGCGTGCAGGAGAGAAGATCGGAGTCCCCCGCGACATCCGGGAGACGATCGTGCCGATCGGCGCCACGATCCACATGGAAGGATCGAGCCTGTCCGCGATCCTCAAGATCGCTTTCCTCTTTGCCGTGTTCCAGCGCGACTTCTTCACTCCGGAGAACATCCTCATCGCCATCGCCGTGGCGCTGCTGGGGAATGGTCATGGCAGGAATCCCCGCCGGCGGCTTCATCGGCGAGCTCATGATCATCACCCTCTACGGCTTCCCAGCAACGGCGCTGCCGATCATCCAGATCATCGGAACCGTCATCGATCCGCCGGCCACCACGGTCAATGCGGTCGGCGACCAGGCGAGTTCGATGATGGTCGCTCGCATCCTCGATGGAAAGGACTGGATGGATCGGACAGAGGACGATCACGATTCGGTTCCGTAACCGCTGTGAATCTGTCACAGTCCGGAATCCACGGATTCGGACAAGACTTCTTCTGACGGAATGTCTCGGAGATGTCATCGCAATACAATAGAACCTCCGTATTTCCGACGACGCGTCTCAGCTTCTGTTCAGGCTCGGGGAATCGGCTCTCACCTGGGATGACGATACTCGATTCCAGCAATGTTCCTGTTCCGGAAGAGGAGAAGTCACCATGCCCGCCTTCATCAGCACTTACGCCGCAAAGTGGGGCGTCGCTGCACTAGCTGGTCTCGCATCTCTGGGCCTCGCAGTCGGTCCGGCATCGGCCTCCGTTGATTCAGCGCCCCCGTTACCTTTTAAGTAGCCCCAACATCCGTCAGGATAGAAAGGGGTCGCTGGCCTGAGGACCCCGGCATGATTAATGCCCCCAGTCATGGGCGTGAACCCCTGGAAGTGGACACATCAATGTGTACTATCAGGCGGCAATGT
>NZ_JBQDYQ010000042.1:0-28785 GCF_052105255.1 Brevibacterium sp. | reverse complement strand
ACGTCTCCACCGTGCCAGTCCTGGAATGGTCAATAAAGGAGACACGCCCTAGCCTCGACGACCCCGATGTCCGTGGCTTCGCGTTCGAGGATGCGGCCCTGTTCGATGTGGATCTCGGCGTAGGAGATCGCCTCGGGCGGGGTGTCGGTGCCGGCGTAGCCGATGGCGTCGAGCGCCTCGGCAACGGTGGTGCCGTCGAGATCGGTGACAGCGAGCATCTCATCGAGGTCGAAGAGCCCAGCGTAGACGGAACTGCCCATGATCGACGGGGCGAAACGGCCGCCTTCCTCGTTGAACCAGTTGACGACGGCGAGGTTGTAGGTCGGTTGCAGGCCGGATTCGGCGAGCTCCTCTTTGACCCGCAGGGCCGCGAAGAGGGCGGCGATGACTCCGTAGGCTCCGTCGAAGCGACCACCGAGCGGCTGCGAATCGAGGTGCGAGCCGATGAGGACATACGGGGCATCGGGAACGAACTCGAGGCAGGCGAACATGTTGCCGATCGCATCCACGCGCACGTCGAAGCCCTTGTCCGTCGCCCAGCCGCGCATCCAGTCACGCGTCTGCTTGTCTTCGGCCGTCAGCGCCTGCCGGTCGACGCCGTTGTTGTCGGTGGCACCGATGGTGGCGACGAAGTGGAAATCGGTGAGGAAGGCTGCGTCGGAGGACGGGGCTGCCTGATGGTTCATTGCTGATCGCTTCTCTCATGAGGGTGGGATGTGGTTTGCAAGGGACTGGGGGCGCGGGTGGCAGGCGCGGGTGGGGCTCGCACATCGCTTTTCGTTCAGTTCATCGCTTTTCATCCCGATGATCTGTACAAAATGTGATGTGAAAGTGGACGAAACTCGATGTCAATGCAGGCTCACCCGTGCTCACCCCAGACGTCCACGGGTCTCGGGCAAACGCGTGACGAAGATGAGGACGAGGCACAGGGAAGCGACGGCGGCCATGTAGTAGCCGGGAGCGGTGTTGACGCCGGTGATGTCGACGAGCCAGGTGCCGACGAACGGTGCGGTGCCGCCGAGCACTGCGTACGAGATGTTGTAGCTGATGGCCGCCGAGGTGAACCGCGTCTTCGTCGAGAAGCGCTCACAGAAGAAGTTGTAGCAGCCGCCACCGTAGCAGCAGAGGGCGAGGACGAAGATCGTCTGCCCGAGGAAGGCCAGCCCCATGTGTCCGCTGGTCACAAGGCCGAACGCCGGCACCGAGGTGACCGCCAGCAGAATCGTGCCCGCGATGAGCATGGGGCGCCGACCGAACCGATCACCGAGGTGACCTGCGATGGGCAGGAAGATCGTGTAGCTGGCCATGGCGATCGCATTGATGAGCAGCGACTGCTCACGGCTGAGGTCACCCGTGGTCTGGATGTAGGTGACGAAGTAGGCCGAGAGCATGTAGAAGCCGAGTGCGGTGACGCCGAGGACGAAGAAGACCTGGAGCATGCCGACCCAGTTCTCGCGGAAGGATTCGCGGATCGGGCTGAACTCTTTGGGGCGTTCCGCAGCAGTCTGCTTGAACAGCTCGGATTCGTCGGTCTTCGACCGGATCCACAGACCGACGGCCGACAGCGGCAGGGCCAGCAGGAACGGCACTCGCCAACCCCAGGAATCGAAGGAGGCATCGCTCATCACCGTCGACAGCACCAGGATCAGACCGCCGGCGAACACCGAGGGCAGAGCGGTCGCGGCCAGAGTGATGTTGATCCACAGGCCGCGCTTGGCCACCGGGGCGTGTTCGTAGACGAAGGAGGGTCCGCCCACGGATTCGCCGCCGGCAGAGAAGCCCTGGCCGAGTCGGGCGAGGATGAGCAGGATCGGGGCGAACCATCCGATCGTGTCGAATCCGGGCAGGATGCCGATGAGCGCCGTGCAGGCTCCGACGAGGAAGATCGTGATGGTCAGCGTCTTCCGCCGGCCCACCTTGTCCCCGAGGGCTCCGAAGAACAGCCCGCCGAGGGGACGCATGACGAAGGCGACGCCGAAGGTCGCGAAGATGACCAGCAGGCCGGTGATCCGGTCGCCGTCGGGAAAGAAGTATTCGGACAGAATGACTGCCGAGAGTCCGTACAACGTGAAGTCGTAGAACTCGACGAACTGGCCGATGCTGCCGCCGAGCAGCACTTTCCGCTGCATGCTCGTGGACGTGCGTCCCTGCTCAACTGTTGGGGTGAACATCGAGGTGCTCCTGGAGTCGCGTGATGGTTGGCACCATCTTTGCGGCACAGATCACATCAGTCCAACAGTTACTTTTTGGGTAGCTCATAGATCCGATTGATGACCGGACGCCGGGCCGAGGATCTCCTTCGTCAGCTCGCAGTAGGCCCGGCCGCGCCGATTGAGACGGACGTCGTTGGGCCAGATGAGTGCGAGGTCGATGCTCGGGAAGTCGTCGAGGAGCGGGATGTCGACGGTCTTCGAACCGATGTAGGTCCCCGAGGAGACACTCTGGCTGAGCAGGGAATAGCCGAGCCCCATCGCCACGAACGAGCGCACTGTCTCGTACCCGGAGAACGAGTGGCGAATACGCGGGACGACCCCGGCGATCCGGAACAGCTCGTCGTAGTACTGGCGAGAGTAGGGAAGATCGAGCTGGATGTAGTTCTCGTCCGCCAGCTCGCGCAGATGCACGGGGCGGGGACACCCTCCGGCCCCGAGGCGGTGCTCGAGTGATACGAGGACGTGCGGCCTGACGACATCGATGAGATACGTGTCGAAGCGGTCGCTCAGTCCCAGCGTGTACGTCAGGGCGATGTCGCAGTCACCGGCTGTGACCGCACGCTGCAGCTCTTCCAGGTCCGCTTCGAGGTAGTTGACCCGCACGTCCGGATAGCGCTTCTCGAACTCATCGTGGATGAGCGGCAGCCTCGTCGGCGCAATCGGCGAGAACACGCCGACGGTCAGCTGACCGCTCAGCGACCGAGAGAGCCCGAGCGCGGTCTCACCGAGGTTGTCGGAGGACTCGAGGAACGGTGTTATCTCCGTAAGGAAGCGCTTTCCCGCCGGGGAGAGTACGACCGACCGGTTCTTCTGTCGGATGAAGAGGTCGAGGCCGAGGGTCCGCTCGAGCTGCGCCATCGCCGTCGAGATCGCCGATTGGGTGACGTTGAGCTGCTTCGCCGCCTCGGTCATATGCTCCCGCCGGGCGACCTCCTGGAAGTACCGCAGCTGCACGAGCGTGAAATCGAGTGCCATAATCCCTCATCATCCCACCCGCAGCGGCCATGCATGCAGACACAGCCCCGCCGAGGCGGTTCGCCGCGGAGCCTTTGACCGCCGCGGCAATCCGCGTCGATCTCGGGTCAGTTTCACGTCGATCTCGTGTCGGTGCCGACAGATAGAATCATCCTCAAACACGTCAATGACGCGGTGACCATCATCTCAATAGTCATTCTCAAGTGTAACGACAATTCTAATCGAATGTTTTTCGAAGTTTCTATTGTTTTCTCCATCACGACTGCCTATAATTTCAGTAAGAGACCTTCAACGGCGAACGGAACTCGACAGCGATGACATTCACCCCCGACCGCAAGCGACGCAAGTCAGGAAAGCGCGACCGCCGCGCTGCCGCTGACTCACGCGGCGGGGCGAGTCGACGGCCACCGAACGCCTCGGTCCCCACAGATCCCACCAACGTCCCCTCTCGTGCCGCTCGTGACGCCGCGGACAACGCCCCCGCGCACCCCGAAAGCGAGTCACCACGCCCTGAATCTCTGGCTGAGCAGCTCAAGGCAGCCGGCCTCGACCTCAGCGGCCACCACTTCGCCGAGGTCTTCGAGGCCCTTGACCCCGTGGCGACCGACCCCGTAGCGACTGGCCCCGTCTCGAACGACGGCGAAGAGCAGAACGAAGCTGCGTCGACTGCCGACACCGAACACCCGAATGCAGCCGACGCTTCAGCATCATCCACCGAGGTCGAGCCGAACGCTCCGACGGACTCGCTTTCACAGCCGAACCCGACCGCACTGTTCGAAACAAGTGAGCAAAACCGCTCAACCACGCAGCCTGCATCCACTGATTCCGCCGCCCCGGCCACCACAAGCACCCCCGCCGCCGCTCAGCTCGAGACTGGAGACGATACTCAGCGACCGACCTCGCTTCACCCAGTCCTCACCGACTCCGCTTGGAACGATCTTGCCGCGAGCACTCCCGAGATCACCGACTCGATCGCCTCCCTGACCGGACTGGTCGCAGGGCTTCGGGCATTCGACCGGCCGATGGGGCCCGGCGAAGCCCTGCAGGTCATCGATGGGGCTGAGGCGCTGCGTCGGCTGAGTGAATCCCTGTCCACACTGGCACTTGCCGTCTACGAACGCGTCGGCACCCCCAAAGACAGCGGCGCCAAGTCGACCAAGGCGCTCATCCAGGAACGCCTCAACCTCTCGGGTCGAGAAGCGAACCGTCGGGCAAAGCTCGCGGAGAATCTCGGCGGACGAGTCGCTCTCGACGGCCAACCGCTTGAGCCCGAACACCCGCTCGTCGCCGAACAGCTCCACCTCGGCACCCTGCCCACGGAACATCTCACTGTCATCGAAGACTGCCTCAAGGCGCTGCCCGCCTGGGTGGACCACGAGACGAGGTCCCGCGTGGAAACCGACCTCGTCAAGTACGGGAAGTCGGTGACTGTCAGCGAGCTCCGCGACATCTTCCGTCAGATGCTCGCTGTCATCGACCCCGACGGCGCCGAGCCGCTCGACCCCAGCGACCGTTCCGCCTATTTCATCACTGCCCGGCCCAAGCGCAACGGAGACTGGAGGCTGGAGGGCGTCCTCGACCCTGTAGCGGGATCCGAACTGCACGGACTGCTGACCTCAAGAATCCAATCCGCGAAAGACGCCACAGCGACAGACAACACAACAAGCACAGCTGGATCCTCGAGCGCCGAGGAAAAGTTCGAGCCTCTCGACGCCGTCCTCACCGGAGATCGCTTCGATGCTCCACCGTGGGCCGTCATCGAGGCCGCCGGCGAATCCGAAGACTCCTCTGCCAATCGGTCCGTTCCTGCCGGCCACGGTGTCCGCCCCGATGGAGCGTCCGTCGATCTCATGAGCGAGCAGCCTAATGCGAAGGCCTGGATCTACGAGCGTTTCGCCACTCTCATCTCGCGCATCAGCATGAAAGAAGCCGCCAAGGGCTCGCCCTACGCTCTGGTCGTCACAGCAAAAGCGTCCGACATCGCCAACGGCACCGGCGAAGCCACCACAGGCTCCGGCGACCGTTTCCCTATGGACGACATCACTCGACGTGGTCTCAACGGCACTGTCTTCTTCCATCTGATGGACGAAAAGGCTCGCACGGTGGAAGTCTGCACAGATCAGCGCTTCGCCAACAAGAAGCAGACCGCGATCATCACCGCTCGAGACCGCGGATGCGTGTTCCCCGGATGTGACGCGCCCCCTGGATGGTGCGATGTGAACCATGTTGTGCCGCACGCCAGGGGCGGCAAGACCGACATCAACAACATGTGTTGTCTTTGCTCCTTCCACCACCACCTCATGGATCGCTCCGACTGGGAAGTCTTCATGCTCACCGACGGGCGACCGGCATGGCGACCGCCCGAAAGCATCGACCCCGCTCGCACGCCGATCCTCCACTCGAGGTTCATCACCGACGACATCATCGACGGCCTCTTCGGCACGTAGCTGCGCAGGACTGCTTCAAGGGCACCGCTGTGCCAACACGCACCCGTCGGCCCGCACCACCGGCCACTGCCTGCCGCGCGCTCAGTTCCAGCGAATGCGCGATTCCCAGCCACCACAAATAGACTGGGCTCATGCCTGCAGTTCCCACGAGCGCACTCCTCGCCGAGACCACCCTTCCGCACGACATCTCGGCAGCGATCCCCAGCCCGTCCATCTCGAGCTTCCAACTCGGACCGCTGACGATCCACTTCTATGCGCTGTGCATCCTCGTGGGCATCATCATCGCCATCGTGCTGACCAACCGTCGCCTGACCAAGCGCGGCGTCGAGGACTGGCAGGTCCTCGACATCGCGACTCTGGCCGTCCCGATGGCCATCGTCTTCGCCCGCATCTACCACGTCATCACGCACTACACGGACTACTTCGGACCCGGCCGCAATCCCTGGAATCCGTTCGAACCCGGCTCGGTCTGGGCGATCTGGGAGGGCGGCATCGCCATCTTCGGCTCGCTCATCGGCGGCACCTTGGGCGCGTGGATCATGTGCCGCAGGCTCGGCCTCAAACTCACCACCCTGCTCGATGCCCTGGCCCCGGGCCTCATCCTCGCCCAAGCCTGCGGACGCTTCGGCAACTGGTTCAACCAGGAGCTCTTCGGCCTGCCGACCACCCTGCCCTGGGGTCTCGAGATCGATCCCGGCAACCCGGCCATTCCGCTGGGCACTCCCCCCGGCACGCTCTTCCACCCGACGTTCCTCTACGAGGTCATCTGGAACAGCCTCGGCGCGCTCGTCCTGCTCTACCTGTCCCGCCACATCTTCTTCCAGTGGGGACGCCTCTTCGCCGTCTACCTCATGTGGTACGGCGCCGGCCGCATCGTCTGGGAATCCATCCGCCTCGACCCGAGCTTCGTCATCCTCGGCCTGCGGACGAATGTCTGGGGCGCGATCGGCGCCGTCGCACTCGGCGTCATCATCATGCTCGTCCAGTGGAAACGCCACCCCGAACCCGAAGAATCACCGTTCATCCCCGGGCGCGAACCCCAGCCTGCGAAGGACTGACGGAAACCCTCGCCGAGGCGGGTCCTCAGGTCCATGGCAGCGTTTCCCCTCCGTGGTGACGCCTCACCCGAGGCGGATCTCCAAGCCCGGGGCCGCGCCCCCGCCCCTGGTAACGCCTGATCCGTGGTGACGTTCCCCTCCGCGGTGACGCCCACCCAGCAGAATGCGGTGCCGCCTATCTGACGAAGCAGAGGGCCCCACGCAGAAAGATACCCTGAAGTAACATAGATCGTATGCACTTCTTCCGCATGATTCTGCACCTGCTCAGGTCCCATCGACGCACTGCGCGCGATATCTGGGACACGTACTCCCTGCCCATGCGCGTTCACCTGGGCGAGATCGACATCTTCATGCATCTCAACAACGGCAAATACTTCTCGATCATGGACCTCGGTCGACTCGACATGATGGTGCGCAGCGGAGCATGGCAGGCGATGCGTGACCGCGGCTGGACCGGTGTCGTCAGTGCCGAGACCATCAGCTTCCGCAAGTCGCTGAAACTCTGGCAGCGCTACAGCCTCGAGACCAAGATCTGCGGCATCGATGAGCGCACCGTGTTCTTCGAACACCGTCTGGTCGTCGACGGAGAGATCTACACCCGCGCCTATGTCGCCACACGCGTGATCTCAGACAGTGGCCCGCTCACCAGGGACGACCTCATCGAGGCGTTCGGGGTGCCGGAGAATGCACCTGAACTGCCCGACTGGCTCCACGAGTGGCGCCGCGACAATGCACTGCCGAGCACTCGGCGGCCTGCCCGGAGCAGCTGGAACTAGCCGAGCCGCCGTCGTGCGTGGCTTGCACTCTCGGCTGCACCCGAATCGCCATTGCCGGCCGCCCCACCGCACGGCCGGCCCCGGCCGGTTCAGGATTCGATCCACTCCTTGAGGCGGCCCAGGCCGCGAGTGATCGCGGTTTCATCGATACCCGAATAGGCCAGTCGGATATATGACCGGTCCTCCCCGGGCTGCGGTGAGCCGAAGTGCTCGCGGGTGCAGAATGAGACACCCGTGGCATGCAGCGCCTCGGTGGAGAAGTCCGCCAGAGTCGCGATCCCCTTCGACTCCATCGCCTCGGTGACATCGGGGAAGACGTAGAACGTCGAGCCCGGTGTCGCCACACTCATGCCGGGGATCTCATTGATGAGTCGACAGGTGGCATCGCGCCGTTTGCGCAGCACCTCCAACATCTGCCCCACCGGCCCCTGCGGTCCGCGCAGGGCAGCGATGCCCGCCCACTGCACGTACTGGTTCGTGCACGATTCGTCGTTGGTGTTCATCAGCGAGATCGCCTCGGCGACTTCCTTCGGCGCCACCGCACAGCCGAGCCGTGACCCGGTCATCGCGTACTTCTTCGAGAACGTGTAGAGGATGACGGTGCGCTCGCGCATGCCCGGCAGCGCGGCGATCGACTGCGACTTCCCGCGATAGCGCATCTCGAAGTACGCCTCATCGGAGAGCACCCACAGGTCGAATTCCTGCGCGATCGCGGCGATGGCCTCACGCTCACCCGGGGTGGATTCCGCGGAGATCGGATTCTGCAGGTCGTTGTAGATGATGGCCGTGGTGTTCTCATCGATCGATGCCCGCAGGTGGTCGAGGTCGATGGCGAACCCGTCGGAGGTCGGGACGTACCGGTAGGGTAGCGCCGTACCGCCGAGGTATTCGATCTGGGACTCGTAGATGGGGAATCCGGGATTCGGGTAGAGCACACCCTCGCCGGGGTTCATCACCGCTTGGAGGAATTTCGTGATCACGGGCTTGCCCCCGGTGGTCACGACCACCTCGGCGGGGTCGATCGTCATTCCGCGCCGCGAGCCGATGTCATCGGCGAGCGCCTCCCGCAGTTCCGGGATTCCCGGTCCAGGGCAGTAGCCGGTCTTGCCGTCGGCGATCGCCTGGTCGAGGGCTTCGACGATGTGGCCGGCCAGCGGGAAATTGAGATCGCCGAGGTGGAACGGGAACACCTCATTGCCGCGAGCCTTCCAGTCGGCCGCGGCTTGGGCCACGCGGAACGCGGTCTCGGTGCCGAGGTTGTCCAAGCGGCGAGCAGTCTTCATCGTCGGCTCCTTCTTCGTGGTCCATCTCTTCGAGGGCAATACTGAGGTATCCGTGCTGGGGTGTCCGTGGGTGCTGCGCGCCGTAGGACGGAACCGCCCCAGGGCACGGTGTGCACCGGTTCACTCACGATAGAGCACCTGACCAGGGGTTGTCAGCGGTGTCCGAGTTTCATCCGGCGCTGAGCGCGCTGCGACCAGCCAGCAGACACCACAGGCCGATGCCGAGGAAGACCGGAGCACCGAGGATGCCGCACCAGAAGCTCGGCGCTGCGGTCTCGCGCGGCAAGATGAACGCGACCACCGCGACGATGGTCAGCAGCAGCCCCGCCAGATGAAGGACGGGCTGGCCGAAGACGACGGCGAGCACGAAGAAGTGGACTCCGACGATCGCGAAGATGAGCGGGGCGACGTTCTCGGCCTGACCTACGCGAATGAGGTAGAAGCTCGCCACCGCCCCGATGATGATCTCCGCCCAGAATACGATGAGGTAGAGCGTGAACGCGGACGTCCCGGCGCTGAAGGCACTGGGTTCCGCCCAATTGCCGATGGCGGTGAGAATGCTCGGTACGGCGAGGGCGAGTCCCGCGACTCCAAGCCCGGCGAGCACGAGTCGCCAGACCAGCGCTTTGGGCGGCGCTTCCTGTGCCCAGCCCGACCAGATGAACGCAGCAAGTCCGAAGATCGCGCCGATCATGACGAGGTCGCGCGGGTGGGCTAAGTCGATCATCGTCGATCCCTTTCGTCCGATCGGGCTGTCTTCGACAATACTCAACGAGGATGATCCGCGCCCATGACGTTTTCCCGACTACCTCAGCCCTGCGCACCCTGCTCACCAGAAGTTCACCCTTCGCTGGGCGCGATGAACAGCTTCCGCAGCGGAGCACCGTCGATGTACCAGCGCGTCTTCATCCCCTCGTCGAGGTGGACCAGCGACCCCGGCGCCAATTCGATGGGGTCACGGCGGGGTTCGTCGAATTCGATGCGGCCGGTCCCGGAGATGACGAGGAAGACCTCGTCGCCTTCGATATCCCGCATCGCTCCCGCGCTCATCTCCCACAGCCCGAAATCGGCGCCGCCGATGGTGCCGAGTTCGGCGAAACCCGTCGTCACCGACTCCATCGCCGAGGCGACCGACCCGTCCGTCTCGACCGAGCCGACCGTGTCGGCTTCTCCCGCCGAGGCGGCCGGAACATTCTGCCAGTCCTCGACGGGTTCGTGGCTGAGTGGGAAATCGTGGGTGTTGATCGGCTCCATCGCGCTCATGCGACCAGTGTAAGCAGATGGCCCGCCCACTCTCCGCCATGACGAAGAAATCAGTAGGGCGATGAATTCGTTTCAGCATGCGATCTCAATCGACGCAACTATTTACTTCCCATCAGTCGTGGGATAGAACTGTTTCCGTAGGCGACCGTCTGGTCTGCCTCGAGTTCAGGAGATGATCCGTGTCCTACTTCAATGGTGAAGCCTCGCACTGGCTGGCGGCCTCCCCCGCCGACGACGTCGACCCCGCACCGCTGCCGCGCGAGAAGCAGGATCTCGTCATCGTCGGCGGCGGACTGACCGGCCTGTGGTCGGCCTATTACGCCAGGCAGGCTCACCCCGATTGGGCGATCACGATCATCGAGGCCCGCTACATCGGCTACGGTGCCTCCGGCCGCAACGGCGGATGGCTCTCAACCCTGCTGCCGGGCAACCGCACCAAGTTCGCCGAGGCGGTCGACCGTGCCCGGAAGAACAATCCCTCCGGACCGGTCGGCTCGGCAGGGCTCGACGGTGTGGCCAGCGTCAGCGCCTTCCAGTCCGCGCTCTTCGACTCCATCGACGAGGTCCTCGCCGTCTGCAAAGCTGAAAGCATCGATGCCCACCAAATCCGCGGCGGCCATATCGACATTGCTCAAACGGAGGCCGGCCTGTCCCGGCTGCGCGATCTTGAGGCCGGCAATGAGCAGTTCGGATATGGGCCCGAAGACATGCAGTTCCTCGACGCCGAGGCGACTCGGAAACGCATCAATGTCGACGGGGCGCTTGGCAGCCTCTACTTCCCCGGTACCGCCGCCATTGATCCTGCACTGCTCACCCGGGGACTCGGCCACGTGCTCAGGGAACAGGGCGTAACCATCTGTGAGGCCACCTCGGCGAGGCATATCCGAAAGAATTCGGTCGCCACGGACCGCGGGCCGGTGCGCGCGGACACGATCTTCGTGTGTCTCGAGGGGTATTCGGACACGGTCGGCGGCGACCTGCCGGGCCTGGCCGGACGTCAGGTCATCCCGGTGTTCTCGTCGATGATCGCAACCGAGCCGCTGGCGGACGAGGCGTGGGCGTCGATCGGCTGGGAGGGGCGCGAATGCCTCGGCGACACGGCGCACACGTTCATCTATGCCCAGCGCACGGCCGATGGCCGGATCGCGCTCGGCGGCCGTGGGGCGCCCTATGCTTTCCGGTCGGGTCTGCCCGGTGACGGTGAGGTCCCCGCCGAGGTGGTCGACCTGTTGGCCGGGCGCCTGTCCTCGCTCTTCCCGGACCTCGAGTTCGAGGTTGCTCATGCCTGGCGCGGTGCGCTCGGAGTGACCAGAGACTGGTGCGCCGGCATCTTCTTCGATCCCACACAGCGCATCGGAGTGGCCCGCGGCTATGCCGGACACGGGGTGACGGCGACTCATCTGGCGGCGAAGACACTGCTCGATCGGGCTGCCGGAGCATCAACGCCCTTGACCGCGCTGCCGTGGAACGATCACTTCTCCGGGCAGTGGGAGCCCGAACCGATTCGGTGGTTGGGCATCCGGTCGATGTACAAGATCTTCGGCCTCGCCGACTCGTGGGAGTCGGTGACCGGGGCGAAGAAGACGAGCCTGCTCGCCCGACTCGGATCCCGGCTGGCGGGCCTGCACGAGTAGGCCGGTCGAGAGTGACCGGTCCGGCACCACCACCGCTGATGTCCAGCGAATCATAGATCTCGAGAAAGAGAACCGGAAACTGCTCCGAGCTGACCAGATCCTGTAGTCGGCTTTCTTCGCGGCGGACCTCACCTGCCCCCTCGGAAAGCGGCACCTCCAATGTTCACAGAGCGGGCTTACGTCGGTCGTGATCACCTGCGAGATCGTCGGCTGGCAGGTATCGAGGTCGTCGCGTACCGAGGTGGCTCGGGACGCCCCGCAGATGGGGATCTGCCAGCGTCGACGTGCCGATGGGGATCTGCCCGGTCTGGTGCATCGCTCGAATCCCAGGGTCCGGTATCGAGCATTCCGCTGTCGCGAGGACCTGGCCGAACAAGACACCGTCGGGCCTGTCGGATCTCGTGGCGATTCATCCGATAATGACCTTGCCAAGGCACTGAACTCACGTGGCAAAGCCGAGCTGATTCGAAATAGGGGGCCGTGAAGGGGCACTGCTGGTGTCGAGATCGCCACTGCAGATTGGGTTCACTGGTGCAACGCGTACCGACCGCATGGCCTGCTGGGGGCCGTAGAACTAGGGCAGCTCTCGCCACGATCCCAGCTCCACAAAAAATTGGTGACGAACCAGGCCCTAGGCCACCGAGGTGCCGAACAGCATACCCACAAGGAATGTCGCGGCGAGCGCAATCGCGCCGCCGATACAGGTGCGGGCGACGGCGGACCACCTGTTCGCGCCGCCGACCCACGCCGCCACGTAGCCGGTGATCGCGAGGGCGACGATGGTCGCACCAAACGTCACCGGGATATTCATCGACGTCGGCAGGAAGAGGATAGTGAGCATCGGCAGGAGCGCGCCGACGAAGAACGAGAGCGCGGAGGCGAGCGCTGCTTGCCACGGGTTCACAACGTCGTCCTCGTCGATGTTGAGCTCCGTCGAGAGGTGCGCCTTGAGCGCATCCTTCTCGGTGAGCTCCTTCGCCACCACCTCCGCGGTGCTGCGCGTGAGCCCCTGAGTCTCATACAGCCCGATGAGCTCCTCGAGCTCGCCATCTGGGTCGACTCGGAGCTCCTCTCGCTCTTTGTCGATCAGGGCCCGCTCGCTGTCACGCTGGCTCGAGACCGAAACGTACTCGCCGAGGGCCATCGAAATCGCCCCACCGACAACGGCGGCCGCGCCGGCAAGCAGGACCGGCGTGAAGCTGTTCGTCGCGCCAGCGACTCCGACCACGACGGCGGCGGTCGAAACGATGCCGTCGTTCGCGCCGAGCACTCCGGCACGAAGCCAGTTGAGTCGCTGTGCCAGGCCATCGATCTGGTGTGGTTCTTCTCGCTCGGCTTCGTGGCCGCGGGTGTTCCTCATGGTGCAGATTGTAGGCGCTGTGACGCCGCGCACGTAAACGGCGGAGCGAGGCACGTAGGACCGACGTAGGACCGTTCCACCAAGCCGACACGGAGCCCGTGGGAACCGTCCTCGGGTCTTACGCAGCGGTGCCCTCTGCCTCCGCTCGCGAGGAAGAGGCAGACTGAAGCCATGACGAAATCCCGCATCTCCCCCATGGCCGCCTCCTACCCGGCCTCAGACATCCGCAAGATGTTCAACCTCGCCCTTGACTTCCCCGATGCCGTGAAGCTCACCGTCGGCGAACCGGACTTCACCACTCCGGAGCACATCAAGGCCGCCGGCATCCGTGCGATCGAGAACGACAACACCCGCTACGTCGCCAATGCGGGCATCCCCGAACTGCGCTCCGCCATCGCCGGAAAGTACTCGGCCCGGTGGAATCGCAGCATCACGCCCGAGAACGTCATGGTCTCCTTCGGCGCGATGGAGGCGCTCACCTTCGCCCTCGACGTCACTGTCGCTCCAGGGGATGAGGTCATCATCCCCGACCCGAGCTTCCCGAACTATCTGGGGCAGGTGCACCGCCTCGGCGGAGTTGCCGTGTCCGTTCGTGTCACCGAGAACAATGATTTCAAGCTCCGCGCCGAGGATGTCCGCGCTGCGATTACGGACAAGACCGCGGCCGTGATCATCAACAGTCCGTCGAACCCTTTGGGTTCGGTCATGGATCGGGCCGACCTCGAGCAGATCGCTGCGCTGGCCGATGAGCATGGGTTCACCGTCATCTCCGATGAGGTCTATGACGAGATGGTCTTCGATGTGGAATACACCTCCATCGCCGAGGTGAAACCGTCCACCGCCGAGGTGGGAGCTGAGTTCGATCGGTTCCTGGCCATCGGCAGCTTCTCGAAGACCTATGCCATGACCGGCTGGCGGTGCGGTTTCGTCATCGGTTCGCAAGATTTCATCGCGCCGATGGCATTGCTGCAGGAGGGCCTGACCTCGAGTCTGCCCGGGTTCGTCCAGGAGGCAGCGGTCGCCGCAATCGAGGGACCGCAGACCGCGGTCGAGGAGATGGTCGCCTCGTATGCCAGGCGGCGTGAGCTCATGGTCGAGCGCATCAACGCCATCGAGGGCTTGAGTCTGCTGCGCCCGGCGGCGACGTTCTATGCCTGGGTGAACGTGTCCGAGTGGAGGCTGGACTCCTGGGAGCTGGCGACCCAGCTGCTCGAGCAGCACAATCTCGCGACGATTCCAGGTTCGGCCTTCGGACCGGCCGGCGAAGGCTACCTGCGGCTGACCTTCGCAGTCTCGGACGAGACCATCACCACCGCCTGCAACCGGCTGGAGGCCTTCGCCGCTGGGCGGTGATGCCGCAGCTCGGTGAGCTAGCGAGCGCTGAGCCCGCTGGAGCTGAGCCCGCGGTGGCTGGGCCGGCGAACGATGAGCCCGCGGGAGCTGGGCCCGCGAGCGATCAGCCAGCGGTAGCTGGGCCGCCGAGCGCTCAACTTAGCGTCGACCGCGCAGCGTATAACGCGAGCGGTCGGTGGGACGATGCGCGGTCGATGAAGAATGGCCCTCAACAGGCACTGCCCGACACTCAGCTGTCGTCGTAGCTGATTTCGACGCGTCGGTTCTTCGCCCGTCCCTGCGGGTTGTCCTCACCCTTCTTCGTCGTGTTCTTCGCCACCGGGTCTGCTTCGCCGAGGCCTTTGACCGTCAGGTCGAGGCCGGACCGTGAGTCGGCGATGACATCGGCCACAGCCTGCGCCCGCTTCTTCGACAGCTTCTTGTTCGCCGCATCGTCGCCGATCGAATCGGTGTATCCGGAGACTGTGACCTTTGTACCGTCGGGAACGTTCTCCACGGTCTTCGCGATGGCCTTCTCGGCCTTGTCGGAGATCTCGGCGCTGCTGAAGTCGAAGAGGATGTCGCTGGCCAGGGTGATGACCGCGTCGTCGCCGTCCTTCTTGTTCGTCACGAGTGGGACGACGGATTCCGAGGTGTTCCATTCCTGGACATTGTTCGGCTCCCACCGCTGGACCGAGTAATCCAGCTGCTCCTGTGTCGGTTCAGGCAGGTCCGCCGGGGACGTCGGATCGGATTCGGCGGCGATGCCGGCGCCGGCACCGGCCGTCGCGCCTGCCCCGGAACCGATCAGCAGTCCGACGCCGACGAGAACAGCGGTGCACTTCCTGGTGTTCCCTCGACGCATCATGACTCCGTGATCGGGATGTCGGTGAACTTCGGCCAGTTCTCCTGAGCCCGGATGTCGACGGCATCGATGTCGTTCTCCGGAGCCTTGAAGACGGCCCACACGATCATCGGCCGGTTGTTCTTCGTCTCCGTGAACACCGAATCCGAGGCCCACATTTCGTAGGTGTCCGAGATCGGGGAATAGACCTTGAGGTTGTCCGTATCGACAAGTTGCGGGTCGAACTTGTTCTCGCCCCAGACGTCGTAGACGCTGATCGAAGCGTCGCTGTCGGCCGTGGTGAAGTGCGGCGTGACGACCATCGTCAAGGTCTGCGTCTTCCCGTCGACCTCGAGCGAGTGGATGGCAATGGTCGCCTTGTTCTTGTCGGATCCCGGGACAGTGACGTCCTGTTTGACGATGACGTCGTCGGGATCGATGTTCTCAACGCCGGGCGCCGCGCCGTCGCTGCTGCCGTTCCCGCCGTCGGCCGCCGAGTCCTTGTCGTTGGAGTCCGAATCCTGCGACGAGGTGCAGCCTGTGAGGGCCAGAGCGCAGAGGGCCGCACCGGCGAGGCCCCGGGCGAGTTTGGTCGAGATCACGATCAATTGTCTTTCCGTCGTCGGTCATGGCACGAAACCACCGATGCCGACAGCCCCGTCATTCTCGATTGTCCACGGTAGCACCGGTGGGGTCGACGGCGAAGAAGTCCCCGTCAGACAAGTCCCGCAATCTCCGGGACAGCCGTACCGGTGATCAGTCGGTCACGAGGCAGAACCGCACAGTTCCTGCGCTTTTCCCTCACCGCACGGCGGCGAGCGCGGCGTTCCAGGAACCGTAGAACTTCCGCACCGCCGCTGCCGAGGGCACCTCGCCCTTGTGCTCGGCGGCGTATTCCGTGTAGGCCTTGTAGGTCGCGGCGGTCCCACGGGATTCGCAGTCGGCGAGGAACTCGGCGATCGCCGTGGCATAGGCATCTGCATCGAAGCGCAGCTGCCCCTTGGCTCGGCCGGTCTTGTTCGTCGCCAGACCTGCTGCCTTGAGCGCTTCGTTCCACGACCCGAACCTCTGCACCGCGGTCTGGCTGGTCGGCGGCCAGATCGTGGCCCCCTGCGCCGAGGCGGCACCGAGGCTCTCGAGCACCGTCTTGCGCAGACGGTCGTACCGGCTGGCGGTCAGGCTCGGGACCTCCGCCCGGCCACGGACGTGCGCAAAGGCGGCGGCCACCTCGGCGAGGGTCGATGTCACCGACGACGTCGAGTCGTCGGTCGGCGCGGCTGCTCCGGACTGCGCGGAATCGTCGGTCGGGGTTGAGCTCTCGGACCGACCGGAATCGTCGGTCTGGGCGGTCAGGGCGAGCTCCACCTCGGCGAGGATCTCCTTGTCTGCCGGGCTCAGCTGAGCGGGGTCGGCACTCGCCGGCGTGCCGGGAACGTCGGCGTCGTCGAGGCTGCGCGCGGTGATGAACAGCAGCGCTCCGAGCACGGCCGGTGACGAGGTGTGAGTTTTCCCGGAATCAGACATCCACTCCATCTTACGATCTTCAGGCTCCTGCGCGCCGAGCACCGGGCGGCGGTGGGCGAAAGTCACGGAGCTTCCTCTCTCGCGCAGTGCGAATGAGCCGAATTCAGCCGGCCAGCAGCGTGAGCGCGCCGGTGGCGATGAGAGTGGTCAGGGTCGTCCAAGCGATGATCGCGATGCCCTGCCACAGCAGGATCCACGACGTCTTCACACCCGTGCTGACGAGAATCGTCGAGGTGATCTGGGTAGGAATCGCGAGCGGTCCGAGCAGGCTCGCCCCGGGGACGCCGAAACGGGTGAGAAACTTCTTGAACTTGACTCGCCCTTTGGACTCGGACTTCTCACCCTCACCGAGGTGGCCCTCCGCGGCCGTTCTGCCTGCAGTGATATCGACGGGAGATTCAATCGACGAGAGGTCGGCGGGAGCATCGGTCCCCGACAGATCGGCACCGGAGTTCGACGCCGCGGACTCAGCCGTCACGGCACCGGCATACCCGCCCCCACCGCCTGCGCCGACGGCCGCGAGTTCTCGCTTTCCCCTCTGACGGCTCACGACCGCGTGACGGGCCCGTGCCCCGAGGAGCACGATGACAGTGACGCAGACGAAGTTGCCGATGGCCCCGGCAATGCCGGCGAGCACGGGGTTCATCCCAGCCCAGACGCCGATGATCGAGGAGATCTCTCCCTCGATGAAGGGGATGGCTCCGGCGGCGGCGATGATGAATGGTTGGAGCAGGTCGGGAACGTGAGCGGCAAGACCTTGGAAGAATTCGATGATCGGGTTCATGGTGTCCTCCTGAACGTGTTGGTCAGATCCCGGCCCGGAAGAGCCGGATCTGATGGTTGATACGTTCAGTACAGACTGTGTTCTCGGAACAGGGTCAAGCCCTCATCGGCGAACCCTGCGAATCCTCAGCTCTCTTCCACTTGCGCGGCAACGTGCTTGATGAAGGCAATGAACCGCTCGCGATCTTCGTCCGGAATCTCGAGCGTCGGGAAGACGGCGATGAACGCCCGCTGGATGACGTCGATCTGCGCGTCGTTGTACAGCTCGCTGATGGAGCCGATGATCGCGGCCTGTCCCATCTTCACGTCCCCGGTCATCCGCTCGGTCGGTGCGAGCAGCCAGGGTTTGGTCTCGAGATGGCGCTTCATGCTCGGAGCGATCTGCTCGGCCAGACGCGTCCGCGTGTCCTCATCGGCATCCTCGGCGAGTTCGTCGATCTCCCGATCGTAGGGTGTGGTCTCGGACATGATGGTTCTCATCTCCGCCAACGCGGAGTCTTCGTAGAGGCTCGAGTAGATGTTCATCAGGCTGCGATCCGCGCTCGACATCCGCGCGGCGATGTCGATGAAACCCGCGGCCGTATCGATCGGCGCCCCGTGTTCGAGGAGTTGGACCACCTCGGCGCGGGCCTTTTCCAAAGCTGCGATCTGTTCATCGAGGTCACCCTCGAGCTGTTTGAGGGCGAGCTGCTGCTGTTCGTGGTCGTCGTCGACCGACCCGATGTCGGACAGCGGAATCCCGAGCTCGCGCATTCGCCGGATCTGATGGAGTCGCAGCAGGTGGGAGGCACCGTACTGTTTGTAGCCGTTGCTCATCCGTTCGGGCTCAGTCAGCAGCCCGAGCTTGTGATAATGCCGAATCGTATTGACCGTGGTTCCGGTCAGGCGCGCCAGTTCGCTCGTGCTCCACCCCACGGTCAGGTCCTTCCGCCGGTGCCGTGTCGATCGCGGATGCGCACCAGTCTAATTGGAACGGACGCATAGGTGGAGCCGGATCGGAACGGCCACGCTCGGCACACGGTCGAGCGGCCACCGCAGCGCGCGGAGTCCCGCCGAGCTCAGCGCTCGGCGAGCAGAGCCGCGAGACCGGTGATCCCCCCGACCCCGGTCGGTTCGGTCGCGGTCAGCGGCAGCTGTGCCAGCGGAACCGTCGGCACCGCGGACCTCAGCCGTGACACGTGTTCGTCCTCCCGTTGTCGTCTGTCCGCGAGGAACTCTCCGGCGTCGGCCGGTGAGCGTCGATTGACGACGATCCCGGACAGTTCGATGCCGATTCCGCCGAGGTCGGTGACGAGACCGAGCGTCTCGGCGACCGGCAGCTGCTCGGCGATCGTGACGATGAGGAACCCGGTCTGCCGCGAGTCGGAGATGGACCGTCTCAGCGCGGCGAAGCGATCGCGACGAGCCTGCAGCCTCTGCCGGAGTTCGGCATCCGGCGTCGGCGTCTCCTCCTTGGGGCTGACCAGGTGACGGGCCGCGGCGGCGAAACGCTCGGACCGGTCGCGGTTGGACAGCAGCGTCTCCGCCCAATCTGTCAGTCGCTCCGGCAGCGCCAGGAGGTGCAGGGTGTGGCCGGTCGGCGCCGTGTCGACGACGACGAGGTCGTAGTCGGCCGCCTCGGCGAGGATCGTCGCGATCCGCTCGAGCACCGCCGACTCGTGGCTGCCGGGAGCCGACCTGGCCGAGGCCAGGTGCGCCCGAGCCGCGCGGTGAGTGCTCTCGGGCAGCATCCGCGTCATCATCCGTTCGACGGAGGCGAAGTGCACGTCGATCGTCGCTTCGGGGTCGACCTCGAGGGCATCGACGAATCCACGCTCACCCGTATGGACCCGCCGAGGTTCGTCCGCGAGCTCCTGTCCCCAGATGTCGCCGAGGTTGTGCGCCGGATCCGTGGACACGAGCAGGACGCGTCCGCCGTCGTCGGCCCGGGCCATGGCCAGCCCCGAGGAGACGGTCGTCTTGCCTGTCCCGCCCTTGCCGCCGACGAACAGGCACCGGTGGTCGCGCGCGATGTCTAGCAGCATGCGATGTGGTCCAGGGGCGAACGGGGCAGCCCCATGCGGCGATGCCAGGCATGGAAGTTCTCCCACAGGGCGGGCATGAGCTCGGCCGTGTAGTAGGCCGCCGGGTCGGGCACCCCGAGGGCCTCACCGAGGACGACGACGGTGAAGAAGTCGTCCTCGGCCTGCTGTTCGCGCTTGAGGGTCTGCCGGTAGGGGCCGACATAGAACTCGACGAGTCCGTCCCGGAACGACGACCACCACTGCCCGAGACCACCCGTGCTCCCGGAATGCGACTGGGACATCGGCTCAGACGTTCTCTCGGGTCGCGACGAGCTGCTCGTCGGCGTCCGGGTCCTCGGGCGGTTCCGCCCATGCTCGCCGCATCGCCTGGATCGCTTCGATCGCCACCCAGATGCTGGCGATGATGATGACGACGTCGATGGCGAAGAGCAGCCAGTCCTGATTTCCCGGCGTGGTGAAGCTGACGAGCTGCTCGATGGCCGCCCAGAACGACATGACGAACACGAACACGAGCGGCACGAGGGCAGGTGCCGGGTTGCGCCGCTTGCGGATGAGGATGACGGCGATGATCGACAGCGACAGGGATGCCATGAGCTGGTTCGTCGTGCCGAACAGCGGCCAGATCCGCAGTCCGCCTTCGCCGCCGAGCCCCTGGGAGAAGGTGAGGCCGAGGCCGATGACGACGACGAGGAGCGTGGCCGGGACGTTCGTGATCTTGATCTTCACGGCATCGCCGACCTCTTGGATGACGAAGCGCAGCAGACGCATGCCTGTGTCCATCGTCGTCGCGGCGAAAAGCACCGCCATGGTCGCGAGCACCGTCGCCGACAGCGATGCCGGCAGGCCGAGGCCGTGCTCCATGAGGGCGCCGCCGCCCTGGACGAAGGCCCCGACTCCGCCTTCGCCGAAGGCCGAGTAGATCTCGTGCCACGCTGCGGTGGACTTGATGCCGCCGATGATGGCCAGCACGGTGCCGAGGGCGAGCAGCCCTTCGCCGACAGCCCCGAAGTAGCCGACGAAACGGGCGTCGGTCTCCTTGTCCAGCTGCTTCGAACTCGTCCCCGAGGCGACCATGCCGTGGAAACCCGAGATCGCACCGCAGGCGATCGTGACGAACAGCAGCGGCACCATGCTTGGGGTGCCCTCCGGCACTGCGGTGTTGATGGCGGGGGCGACGATCTCGGGCTTCGTCGCCGAGAACAGAGTCGCCGTGAGCACGGAGCCGAAGAGGAGGATGAGTCCGATGAACAGCTGCACGCCGTTGATGTAGTCGCGCGGCTGCAGCAGGACCCACACCGGAAGCAGCGAGGCGATCGCTCCGTAGGCGAAGAGCACGACGATCCAGAAGGTCGCCGGTCCCACGCCGAGGAAGTCATCGGGCAGGGCGACCGGAACATAGTTGCCGAGCACGATGAGGCCGTAGAGCAGGATGACGCCGACGATGGTGACGGGGATGAGCGGCACCCGCAGACGGTAGACGCAGACACCGACGATGAGCGCCACGCCGATCGCACCCCAGGCCGGGATCACGGCGGACGGGGTACTGATGAGCAGGTTCTTGATGACTACGGCGAAGGCCGCGATGACCATGAGCAGCAGCAGGAAGATGACGATGAGGAAGAGGTTCGCCCCGCGCTTGCCGATATAGCGCGCCGACAGGGCTCCGATCGACCGTCCCTTATTGCGTTCGGAGGCCCAGAGCGTGCCGAAGTCGTGCATGCCTGCGAAGAAGACGGTACCCAATGTCACCCACAGCAGGGCGGGCAGCCAGCCCCAGATGACGGCGATGGCCGGGCCGACGATGGGCGCGGCTCCGGCCACCGAGGTGAAATGGTGGCCCCACAGGATGTATTTGTTCGTGGGCACGTAGTCGACCCCGTCGTGGAGTTCGTGCGACGGAGTGGTGAAGGAGTCGTCGAGCTTGAAGATCTTGCGCCCGAGGAACTTCGAGTAGAGGAGATAGCCGGCGATGAGCATCGCCAGCCCGATGATCATAATCAACAGGGAGCCCATGAGGACCCTCCCTTCGGAGTCGAACGATGCTTCTGCGCATCGTCACTGCAGTTCTTCCCAGCATTTTATCAGCGCGCTCGAAGCTCTCCGTCAATACCGCCTCGGCGTCACCGGATTGAGACCTGCCGGCTGCGCATCCGCCGCGGCCGACCCCTCTAGCCGCCGCACCGGAGAGGGTATAGCGTGGCAACCGGGCACCGGTCTCCCGTGCCGGAGCCCTGAGATCTGATGACCGTCAACGAAAGGCGAAGTCAATGACCGATACGAAAGTCAGCGCTTCGAGAACGATCGATGCGGCACCCGAGGACATCTTCGACGTCCTCAACAATCCGGAGCGTCACGCGCAGCTCGACGGTTCGGGCATGGTGGTCTCCGATGACACGAGCGATCGCATCACCAGGACCGGTCAGAAGTTCACCATGAACATGCAGTGGGATCAGATGGGCGGCGACTACAAGACCGACAACCACGTCATCGGCTATGAGGAGAACAAGCTGCTGGCCTGGAAGACCGCGCCGGCAGGCGAAGAACCTCCGGGCTGGGAGTGGGTCTGGGAACTCACGCCGCTGGGTCGGCACTCGACCGAGGTCTCTGTCACCTACGACTGGAGTGCGGTGACCGACAAGGAGCTGCTCAAGAAGATCAGCTTCCCCGTCGTCAGCGAACAGGACCTCGAGTCCTCGCTCGGCAATCTCGCCGCAGCGGTCTCGCAGGACTGAACGCTGCCGGGAATCCGCTGGACAACCCTGCGGAGCGCCCGCTAGCTTCCGGCGGCCCTGAGCGAACTCACCGCAGTTCGCTCAGGGCCGCTTCCGCGCGCGCACGCCGATCCTCTATCGCCATCTCCCACCAGTAGTCGCCACGTTCGCCGAGCCCGATCTTCGCGGCGTTCACCCGCCGCCGGGCTTCGGCCAGATCGTCCTCCGCACCCGCCTTCTTCGCTTTCCCGACAGCGTTTCGTGCCGCACCGAGGTGGCTCTTGAGCTCCTCGACCACGCGCGGTTCCAGGCCCGGATCGGTTCGTCGCCACCTCCGCCCGGTGACGATCAGCCACTTCTCGTCGTCGGTGTAGTCGTCCACGCTCATCCGACGAAGAGGCAGAACGGGTGGCCGGAGGGATCGGCGAAGACGTACAGCGGCTCGTCGTCATCGTCGGTGCGGTCGAGCAGCAGCCGGGCACCCAAGTCCTCCGCACGCTCACGCTGGCACTCGAGGGCATCCCGGTCCGACACCGTGAAGTCAAGGTGCATCTGCATCGGCACATCGGGCCGCGGCCAAGTGGTGTGTTCGAAGTGGTCGACCTGCTGAAAAGCCAGCTTCCGATGCCCCTGGGCGTCGGTGAGCACCAACCAGTCTGTTTCGTCGACCTCGCTTGTCGACGGCTCGTCACCAGGGCGATAGATGTAGCCGAGCAGCAGTCGGTAGAACTCGGCTGATCGTCTCGGCTCCGTCGTGTCGATGACGGTGTGCAGCAGCTGCGGATACTCAGGCATGCAGCGTCCCCCTCGCCCGTCTCGCAGGGTTCATCCGTACTCCAGCGGGGTGAGCACGGCGATCTTCCAGCCCTCGTCGGTCCGCACGAGCTGGTACATGTTCCGCTCGTCGAGGGCACCTCCGTGGTAGGTCCAAGTGACGTCGACCCAGATGCTGTGTGCGGTCGATGCAGCCACCTCGACAGCGGTATCCCCCGTCGTACTGCCCGACGGCTTGTGCGAAGAAGTCACGGGTCTGTCCCGCATCGGTGACCAGGATCCGCTGCCCAGGGAACTCGATGAGCGCCGGCACCGCGTAGTGCTCGGCGATCGCCGCCGCCTCCCGATCGATCAGGGCACGGGTGTAGGAGTCGAAGAACTGTGTGTGAACCTCATTGTTCCCATTCATAGGGACCAGGCTACTCCGCGCCCCTGACACCGACCGAGGCCCGTATCCTGGGAATGCCATGACTGATCATCCGACGCCTGCGTCCCGCGAAGACCGCTGGCGCAGCCGTTTGGCCATGCCGGTGCTCATCGCCGCACTCGTGTCGATTCCCGCCGTGTTCCTCTCCTTCCTCTCGGAGCCGTGGAGCGCCGCCGGCCGCATCGTCAATCTCCTCTCCGGGCTCGTGCTCGTGGGCGAGACGCTCATCCTCTTCATCGTCTCCGAGGACCGCGTCGCGTGGCTGCGCCGCCACCTGTGGCTCATCGTCCTCACCATCCTCATCATCCTCGGCGTGCTCTTCGCCCTCGGACCCGTGCAGCTCTTCCGCCTCATCCGCCTCATCGGTGCCCTGCGGATCCTGCGCACCGGGCGGATCATCAAGGCCGGCCGGCTCCTGTCCCACCACGTCGACGGCCGGTGGAATCGCCTCGCGGCTCTCGGCGTGTCCGTCCTCGTCGCGATCTTCACCGCTGCGACGCTGGCGGATCCGACGTCGACGGTACGCGGCCTCCTCCACGAGGTGCTGCCCTTCCGCTTCGGACCGATCGCCGTCGTCGCCTCCGGACTCGTGCTCGCGGTCGCGACCTTCATCGTCCTCTTCGACCGCAGCTCACGAGCGGACGCACCGGACGGAGATGGCCGAGACGAGGACGACCGGACGACGACTGACGACGGTGAGCGGTGAGAGGATGTCTCCGTGCCCGAAAATCGACCGACCCACACCGCCATCCCCGCCGATTGGCGTGATGCCTTCGCCCCACTCGCCGAGGCGGCTCCGCACTCGCACACGCCCGTGGCGCTGGGATTCGAGCTCGTCCAAGTCATCCCCCGCACATGGTTCGAAGCCCAGCACTCCGTCCTCCTCGACAAGGACGACGTCACCCCGGGCGCGAATCCGAGCCTCGCGATCCGCCCGCTCATGCTCAGCGAATCCGGCAACTGGGTGAAGAAGTCCCTGACCTGGCGCACCATCGACCGCATGGCACGGCAGTTCGACATCGACCCGGCCCACCAGGAATGGTTCACCCAGCTCGCGGGACTGCGCACCCGCGGGAAGACGGACTTCACGCCCGACGGGGCGCCGTACCACCTCGGCGATTTCCGCACTCCCTTGCTGTGGGATCACTTCACGCAGGGGAAGAGACTGGGCATCGAATTCGTCGGCATCAATTCGGATATGACCATCCGCATCGGTCACAACGCGAAGGCCGCCATCGACATCCGCCGCAGCCAGAACCGCCTGCACGTGCAGACGCGGGCGACCATCGACGAACGCGAATATGCCCCCGGACTGATCAAACCCATCTGGACGCACGGCTTCTTCGGCATCGACGTCACCAGCGGTTTCACCGTCACCTTCGCCCCCGCGGAGACCCCGACGAAGGAATCCGCGCTGCCCGTGCTCCAATCCCCCGGGCCGATCACGATCCCCGCGGCCGAGACGGAAGAGTTCTTCGAGGAGTACTACCCGCAGCTGCGCACCAGCGCCGAGGTCATCAGCAGCGACGCCACCGTCGCCTTCCCGCAGTACGGCCGGCCCCGCCTCGTCGTCTTCGCCGCCTTCGGCGCCGGCGACAAACTCTCCTTGCGCTGGTACTGGGAATACCAGGGACCCCGCCGCACCTTCCCGGTCATCGACCGATTGAGGCTCAGCGCCGCCTCGGCGAGGGAATACGCGGAGCAACGCGAACTCGACTTCGAAGATGCCGTCGTCACCGAGGTCGACAAACTCCTCGCCGACACCCACGAAACCGGCTCCGCTCTGCCGGGCATCAGAGACGTCGAACTCGACGACGCCGACACCGCGGATTTCGTCGTCAACGTGATGCCCGGGCTCGAGGAGATCGAGCACGTCAAGGTCATCACGCGCGGGAAGAAGCAGCCCTACCGGGAGCTCGGCGGAGAACCGAACGTGAAGATCACCTCGGTCGAGTCGGACAAGAACGACTGGTTCGACCTCGGCTTCCAGATCAGCATCGACGGCCGCCCGGTCCCCTTCGTCAAGCTGTACAAGGCCCTGGCGGCCGGGACGAAGAAGATCAAGCTCTCCGACGATTCGTTCCTGTCGCTGAACAAACCGATCTTCGACAAGCTCAAAGCCCTCCTCGCCGAGGCGGACCTCATTCCCGAATGGGAACCCGGAGCACCGAAGATCTCCCGGATGCACATGGGCCTGTGGTCGGATTTCGAGGACCTCGCCGACGAGTCCGAACCAGCCGTGACCTGGAGAGACTCGGTGCGCGCACTGGCCGACCTCGAACACCTGCCCGCCACCGAGGTGCCCGACCTGAACGGTGCGACCCTGCGCCCGTATCAGGTGCAGGGATTCCGGTGGCTGGCGCTGCTGTACCGGTGCCGCCTCGGCGGGATCCTCGCCGATGACATGGGCTTGGGCAAGACCCTGCAGACGCTCGCACTCATCAAGCACGCGAAGGCGAGCGCCCCCTTCCTCGTCGTCGCTCCCACCTCAGTGGTGCCGAATTGGGTGAAGGAGTCGACCGCGTTCGCCCCTGATCTCGATGTCCGTGTCGTGGCCGAGTCGACGCGGGCGCGCGGGGTCGACCTCGCCGAGGTGGCTCGCGGTACCGATGTCATCGTCATGTCGTACGCGATGCTCCGGTTGGAGGAGACCCCGATCTCGCGGATGGAGTGGGCGGGGCTCATCCTCGACGAGGCCCAGTTCGTCAAGAATTCGTCGGCGCAGACGCACCTGGCGGCGAAGGAAGTGCGCACATCGTTCCGCCTGGCGCTGACCGGAACACCGCTGGAGAACTCGCTGAAGGACGTGTGGTCGCTGTTCTCGATCACATCACCGGGACTGTTTCCGTCACCGCATCGGTTCGAGGAGGAATACGTCCGACCGATCGAATCCGGCGAGAACCCGGGACGGATGCAGCGCCTGCAACGGCGGATCCGGCCATTCATGATGCGGCGGACGAAGGATCTCGTCGCCGCTGACCTGCCGGAGAAGCAGGAACAGGTTATCTCGGTTGAGCTCAATGCCGCGCACCGCAGACTCTACGATCGGATTCTGCAGAAGGAGCGGAAGAAGATCCTCGGCTTCATCGACAGCGAATACGACAAGCAGCGATTCATCGTGTTCCGGTCGCTGACCCTGCTGCGGATGCTCGCGCTCGACCCCTCGATCGTCGATGCCGAACATGCCGAGGTGCCGTCGTCGAAGTTGGCTGCGCTCCTGGAGCGGCTCGATGACGTCATCGCCGAGGGCCATCGGTCGATCGTGTTCAGCCAGTTCACGTCGTTCCTGACCAATGTCGCCGCGGACCTCGACGCGCGCGGGATTCCCTATGTCGTCCTCGACGGGTCGACGCGCAACCGCGGGGCGGTCGTCGACGCATTTCGGTCCGGTGAGGCGCCGGTGTTCCTCATCAGCCTCAAGGCCGGCGGGTTCGGGCTCAACCTCACCGAGGCGGACTACGTCTTCCTCATGGATCCATGGTGGAATCCCGCCTCGGAGAATCAGGCGATCGACCGGGCGCACCGGATCGGGCAGACGAAGAGCGTCATGGTCTACCGCTATGTCGCCGAGGGCACGATCGAGGAGAAGGTGCTCGCCCTGCAGAAGCGCAAAGCCGAACTCTTCGACGACCTCATGTCCGATTCCGGCACCTACCAGGGTCGTGGCCCCGGCGGTCAGGCCTTCAGCCAGACCGTGACCGCCGCGGACATCAAGGGGCTGCTCGAGGGGTAGGTGCCGATTCCGCATCTAAGCTCATAGATGCGGCGAGAATATTTACTTTAGGGGGTCTAAAGTAAATATTCTCGCCTCGCTGGCTCTTAGTCCATATAGTGATTCACGGTCCCCCGAATCGTCTCCGCGTGAAGGTAGATCTCCTCCAACCCATTGATCGGATGGCGGGTTTCGACCTTGTCTGCGTCAAAGGTTCCCAAGTATTTCTGTTTCTTGCCGTTGAAGTGAAGGCGAGCGATCGGCTTGCGATTATTGTCGTCCAGAAGCACGGCAAAGTACGATTTCGCATCACGCTGAGCCACTCTCTCGGGCTTCACCTCACTGCAGCTGATCGCCTTGACGATCTGGTAGCCCTCGAGTTCTTCCAACGTCGTCTCTATTTCCGTGTCCCGGTCGAGATCTGACTCAGCAACAGGTTCGCTGGTCACGGAATCAGCCGGCGCGGCCTCCGTGGGCGGCACTGAATCCGATGCTCCCAACGCCGTCTTCAGCCGATCGTTGACTTTTTCATTGAGGAACTGCCTGGTTGCTTTCGCCACGAGCTGAGTGAATTGTGCCTTTGCATCTTGAGTGAATCTGCCCTCATAGACGCGACTGGTGAAAAGTCGTACGAACGCCTCGTCAGGATCTTTGAACTGAGACGCAATTTCGCGTTTGATCGCTCCAACATACTTCAGCTCTTCCGCTGCACTGATAACGGAATCGAGGTCGAATACCTCTTTCGTCAGCTTCCTCAACTCTGGGAGGAGAGTCTCGTCAACATCATTGAGGTCCAAGACCAAGAACGGCTTGTCATCCATCTTGTTCGGAGCATCCAGGTCAGTGTAGAAGTTGTACACCTCACCATTGGTCAACACTGCAATTCGCGCGTTCGTGACTGAGAAGTATCGAAACAGCTGGGAAGCATGTTCGATCTTCAACGGCTCGGTCGACTTCTTGCACTCAATGAGAATTTGAACTTCCCCATCACGCATGATGGCGTAATCCACTTTCTCGTTCTTCTTAACCCCGACGTCAGCCGAGAACTCTGGCACCACCTCGAGCGGGTTGAAGATGTCATAACCCAAGATCGTCGAAATGAAAGGCATGATGAAAGCGTTCTTCGTCGCCTCTTCAGTCTGAATGGCCTCACGCTGATTCCCCACTTTGGAAGCCAGCGCCCACAGGCGTTCATCAAAATCCACGTTCTCTTCAAAACTCACGTCATTCATAGTTTCTCTGTTCGAACTGTATCGCGTCTCAGTCGAAAACTCGCCCTCAACAAAAAGTCTGACTTTCTACCGGCCCTACCTCGCAGACAAGACCGAAGAAGCAGTCTGCGACGTAACCGCCTCACTCATCTACATACCTTTCACCGCTGTGCACCTTTCTGCGCACCTTCTACACTGATGACCATGGGCGGGCCCACCACCGACGACGACCGTCGTATGCAGCTGATCCACCGCATCGAGTACCTGGAATCAGAGCTGACTCGGGCGCGCAACGAGCTTGCGGCGCTTTGCGAAACCGCAGTCTCCGATCCCACCTCGACGCGAAGCAACGCCATTGGGCAGAAAGCGCAGGGGCGTCCGACTAGGGCATGTCTCCTTTATTGGCGGAGCCATGTCAGGATCGCGCTGATCAC
>NZ_JBQDYQ010000041.1:0-28892 GCF_052105255.1 Brevibacterium sp. | reverse complement strand
GTGATCAGCGCGATCCTGACATGGCTCCGCCAATAAAGGAGACATGCCCTAGTCGATGACTCCATCATCGAGGTCGCTGAGTTCTACATCCACCCCCGCAATATGACTCTGGAGGTCAGCCAAATTGATAACAGCTAGTAAAGAAAAGATCGCCGTCATCGGGGCCGGCATCATCGGAACAATGACCGCATGGCAATTGGCCACCCGCGGATACGACGTCACCGTGTTCGACCAGTGGAACTCCCCCAACGACCGGGGCGCCTCGGCTGGCGAATCGCGGATATTTCGAACCATCTACAAGGAGGGCCCGGAGTACGTGCCCATCCTGAGGAATTCCTTCGACAAGTGGCAAGAGCTGCAGACAAACCAGAACACCTCCGTGCTCACCATGTGCGGAGGACTCATGATAGGCCATCCCGACATTGAAGACGTCGCAGCCGTCATCGACTGTGCTCAGGCCGCGGACCTCGACCACGAAGTGCTCTCGCAATCGGAGATGGCGAAGAGGTACCCACAGTTCGGGGTCGACAGCGATGAAGTCGGCGTCTTCGATCCGGTCGCCGGAGTTTTTCGGCCAGAAGCCGCTGTACTGGCTGCACGCAAGGAAGCCGAGCAACTCGGGGCCAATTTCAAGGCCTATACTCGAGTGCTCAACATCCGTCCTCTGAGCCGCTCTGTCATGGTCGACACCGCCGATGGAGCTTACGCGTTCGACAAGCTCGTCGTCTCCACCGGCCCATGGGTGAACGAACTGACCGAGTTCGACTCCAGCACCGTCGAGGCATTGCGCTTGGTCGCCATGTGGTTCCCAGCCAAAGACATCCCATTGCACACGCCAGAACACATGCCCATCTCCATCCGTCGACATCCAGAAGGCGGATTCTCCTGCTTCCCTGCCCTCGACGGACTCGGCATCAAAATTCTGCCTCACCACTTGGCGTGGAAGACACTGGACTCGGTCGATGACCTGCCGCGTTTCATCGAGGACGAAGTCGTCCAGTCGACCGAGCACGCCGTTGCCCGCCTCATGCCCGGGGTCGACCCCATTCCTTACCGCGTGTCCACGTGGACCGAAGGATTCACTGTCGACGGTGCTCCGATCGTCGGCCCGTCAAGTGCCGACTCACGCATCGTGTTGGCCGTGGGTATGTCCGGTCAAGGATTCAAATTCTCACCGATGATGGGCTCCATCGTCAGCGACTTCGTCGAAACGGGCACCTCATCAGATGCGATCGCCATCATGGACTCTCAGCGTTTTGATCGGAGCTCGTCATGAACATCGGCACCACAGTTCTCATCTCAGTCACTGCTGCCATTGTTATCGGCATCGGGGCACTCATCTCGTTCTATGTCGGAAAACGCGCCAAGTCCAATGATTCCTGGGTGGTCGGCGGCCGTAATCTCCCGCTCTACGTCATCGCCTTCACCCAATACGCCACGGCCGTCGGCGGCGGCGTGCTCGTCGCCCACGTCGGCATTGCCTACGCATGGGGCCTGTCGGTGTTCTGGTACGAGATCTTCGTCATCGTCGGCCTCCTCGTCATAGCGATCTTTGCCGGATGGCTGCGCCGCCGAACGTTCTCGACCATTCCCGAGGTCTTCACGAAGCTCTACGGCGAACATCGTCTGATGCTCTCCATGGTCGCGCTGGCCGTCATCGTTGTCCCGTTCGGCTGGCTGGCCACCCAGTTCATCGCCTTCGCCAACCTCTTCAACGCCGTGACGGGCGTCGGGATCACACCGTTGATCATCATCATGGCTGTTGTCTCTATCGCCTTCGTCCTCCCCGGCGGGCTGACGTCAGTCGCGTGGTCGGACTTCTTCTTCGGTGTCTTCATGGTCATCGCATCAGTGGTTGTCGGTGCATACGCGATCATCAACGCCGGCGGACCATCGACGATCGTGAAGAACCTCCCCTCCGAATTGACCACGATGCCTACCGGGCTCACAGCTGCCGGCGGATTGACGATCCTTCTGTGGCTCTTCTCCATCCTTCCCGGCACCCTGACCAATCAGCTCTACTATCAGCGCATCTTTGCTGCCAGCAACGTCAAACAGGCCCGACAGGGCATCTACCTCAGCTGTATCCTGATCGGAATCTCCGGTGTCTATGCGCTCATCATCGGGGCCTCAGTTCGCAGCATGACTGACCAATTCGGCATCGACGGCCGCGAACAGGCGGCAGGGTGGTTCCTCGCCCAGCTGCCCGTTTGGCTCATTGCGGCCTACGGTGCGTTCCTCATGGCCACGATCGTTTCGACCACCGGGTCGGCACTGCACTCGGTCGTGGTCAACTTGGTCAATGACCTGAGGCCAGCGTTCGTCAAGAACAAGGACACATCTTCCGACCTCGTTGCTATGTCTCGGTGGTGCACCGTCGCAGTCTCCGCAATCGCCGCAGTCCTTGCCATCGTCTTCCCCACCGCGCTCAACTGGCTCGTGGCCACTTACGCCTACTCGGCTTCGATGCTGGCTGTACCGTTCCTCCTCGGCATGGTCCTGACCAACAAATGGATCCTCGACGTTTCAATCGGATACGTCTCTATGGCGGCCGGTCTCGTCGTATGCGCGGTTGCCCACATCGCAGGAACCACCATTCCCTACGCAGTCTTCGGCATCATCGCGAGCCTCATCGCCTACCTGATCATGCTTGCCGTGAAGAAACCACGTGCCCGTGCCCTCTGTGAAGAAGGAGCCCTTTCATGAAGATACTCGTCGTCGGTGCAGGAGTCCTCGGACTCACCACCGCATTCAACCTCGTCGAAGACGGCCATGACGTCACGATCGTCGACAAGACCGGCCCATACGCCAAGGCCAGCAGTCGCTCGTTCGCCTGGATCAACGCCAACCACAAACTCCCCGCCGAATACCACCTGCTCAACCGTGCCGGCATCGCAGCCCACGATGAGTTCCAGAAACGATTCGCTGACCACGGAACCTGGTTCCACCAGCACGGGTGCGTCATGTTCGACAGCACACCAGACAAGTCGTCCGGATTAGACGAACGATTCACTGAATCGGCCGAGCTCGAATACCCGGTCGAACGAATTGACTCCGACCGCCTACGCGAGCTTGAACCCGCTGTCAGCTGGCCGACAGACTCAGGGCTGCTCTTCCCTCTCGAAGCTCACCTGGACAACGAAGCTTTCGGTAGCCTCGTCGAGGGCTTCCTCGAAGAGGCCGACGTTGTACCGGAAGTCGCAGAGGTTGTTCGGGTGGAAACTAACGTCGACGGAACTTCCGTGGAATTCGCCGACGGAAGCACTCGGATCTTCGACCAAGTGATCATCGCTGCTGGCGCAGATTCTGGAATGATCGCAGATCGTTCCGGTCTCCTGCTGCCCGTGGCAGATCTGTCCCAGCCCGGACCGCGGACACACAGTCTGCTGGGTGTCACTGCTCCCACAGACGTGAATCTCAACCGGATAATCATTTCGGACAAGATCAACGTGAGGCCCCGCAGTGACGGCAGCATGTTCGTCCAGATTCCTTCGGTGGAAGCTCGTACAGAAGAAGGAGAAAACCCGGAGCTGCTCGACGAGGTCCAGACCGTCATGGAGGCCGAACTCGAATCACTGTTCGGGCAGCACATACCGGTCGACAAGGTCATTTTCAGCGGACGCAGCTTTCCCGAGGATGGGCTGAGCATCGTCGGCTATCTCGACGAACACCACCGGGCGTACTCGCTTGTCACCCACAGCGGGATGACAATGGCGGCGCTACTGGGACGACTCGTTGCTGATGAAGTTCGAGGAGACGCCTCCCAGCTACTCGACGTATTCAGGCCCAGCCGATTCGCCGAGGGCGTCACACCCGAGTCGCCAACGAATTTCATCGGCAGGCAGTAGTCGTAGTCACCTTTTGCAACGGGTGCTCGGGCAGAAGAGTAGTTCGAGCACCTGTTGCCGCGGTATCCCAGGACCTAACGGACTCGTACAGTTTGCCGCGGCTCGTAACTGGCTATGGAAGCGTGTATCGCAAATGAGTTGGACGCAGCGAATGTTCTGTCGGTTCCCAGTCGGCCCAGATTTGTTGCTGTTCCCCGGACGTTACGACATCGCCAGTTGAGAGAACCTCAGCACTAATCCCATCGACCACGAAGAGGTTAGTGGACTGATAGTGGCGGGCGTGGTCCACTTCGCCTTGCGTCAGCTGAACGCCCATGATGAATCGCCCCGGGGATAATAGAGGCAGGGAGATTGGAAGAAGGAGATTCTCTCTTGCCAGTGAAATACACCGACGAACTCAAGGCTCGCGCCGTCGAACTCGTCATTCATGCTCAGGCCGATCCGGACACCGCGAACGGAGCGATCACCCGTGTCGCCGGCGAGCTCGGTCTGAGTAAAGAGACCCTGCGAGTCTGGGTCCGTAAGCACAAAGACTCTGGCAAGGCCACACCGACTGAGTCAGTCGATTTGGAGGCGGAGAACCGTCGGCTACGGGCTGAGCTGGCTGAAGCGAAGCGGGCCAACGAGATCTTGAAGAGAGCATCGGCTTGTCTCCCGCGGCGGAGCTCGACCGCCCATCGAAGAGGGTGTACCTCCCGCTTGCGGGGAATCGTCGTCCTCATCGACGATCATCGTCACGAGTTCGGCATCACACCAATCGTGCGCGCCCTGTCCGGGACTGCGGCACGGATTGCTGTGAGCTCGTATTACGCGTACAAGTTGCGTCAACCATCGGCCAGGGGCCGTCGGGACCAGGCGCTGATGGTGGTGATCCAGGATGTCTATGAGGCGAACTACTCGTGTTACGGGGTGCGGAAGATGTGGAAGGCGATCAACCGCGACTACGCCGATCAGTTCGGCCCGGTGGCCCGTTGCACGGTGGAGCGGTTGATGCGCCAGTTAGGCATCGACGGTATTCGTCGCAGGAGGAAGCGCCCGAAGACGGCTTCGGCTAGGACTGAGGAGTGTCCGGATGATCTTGTCGAGCGTGAGTTTGCAGCACCGGCGCCCAACTGTTTGTGGGTTGCGGATATTACGTATGTTCCGACGTCTGCTGGGTGGGTATACACCGCGCAACTCCACATAGGGCCCATCTGCGCCGGTGACCGAGAAGTGCGCTCCGGCGTCGAGCGGACCGTAGGGGTGCCACAGCAGGCCGGAATCGCGCTCGAGCGTGCTCGTCGGCATCCGTAGTCCCGCCTCAGGCATTGGGCGTGAGCTCTGTGCCCGCGCCGCGGCGTCGGATCGTCGGAATCATCACTCCGGAGTCGTCGGCTTCTTGACCAGCCGTCGGCAGAGGTTTGCCGCACGGCAGGGTGCTCGCGGTCTTTGCTGCCTCAGCGGACGTTCCGTCGCTCTTCATGTCACCGGGCGCCACCTCGGCGAAGGCGGCCTGATGGGCTGCCCGGTGAGCCTTGAGCTCATCACGCAGTCGTTCGGCACTCTCTGCTCCGACGATCTCGAAGCCTCCGTCGACGATCATGTCGAGGTCTTCCTCGGCGGCCTGCCCCTCCGAGGTCAGATAGTCGCCGAGGAAGAGCGAATTGGCCACATGCAGCGACAGCGGCTGCAGCGTACGCAGGTGCATCTCCCGACCTCCGGCGATGCGCAGCTCGCGGTCCGGGCACAGGAACCGCACGGCGCAGAGAATCCGCAGGCAATGCTGCGGGGTCAGCGTCCAGGTTCCTTCGAGCGGTGTGCCGTCGAAGGGAATGAGGAAGTTGACCGGGATCGAATCGGAGTCAACGGCCTTGAGCGATTCGATCGCCTCGATGATCTGCTCGTCCGTCTCCCCCATTCCGACGATCAGCCCCGAGCACGGGGAGAGCCCAGCACCACGCGCCTTGTCCACGGTATCGACACGGTCGGCGAACGTATGAGTGGTGCAGATATCGGGGTAGAGAGATTCGGCAGTGTTGAGGTTGTGGTTGTACGCGTCGACACCGGCGTCCTTGAGTCGCTGTGCCTGACCGTCCTTGAGGAACCCGAGGCAGGCGCAGACCTCGACGTCGGGACTGGATGTCTTGATCTCCTCGACCATCCCCGAGACGCGCTCGACGTCCCGGTTCGAAGGACCGCGTCCGGACGCGACGAGGCAGACCCGCGAGGCTCCCCCTGCCAGACCGAATTCCGCCTGCCGCTTCGCCTCATCCTTCGGCAGCCATGAGTACTTGAGAATGTCGGTTTCTGAGCCCAATCGCTGCGAGCAGTATCCGCAGTCCTCCGGGCAGAGTCCCGATTTGAGGTTGACGAGGTAGTTGACCTTGACGCGATTGCCGAAATGTTCGCGGCGCAGCCGGGAGGCAGCGGCGACAAGATCGAGGAGGCCCTCGTCGGACGACGACAGGATCGCGCGAGCGTCGGAGGCGGTGGCCGAATCGCCGGCGAGCACGCGCTCGGCGAGTGTTTGATAGCTATCCATGTTGTCATTATTGAACACTGTTCAATAGAGTGCCAAATCACACTCTCCGCCCGAACAGGCAGAATGGTGTTATGACCTTCGTACTTCTCACCGCCGGCGATCATCCCCGGTTCGTCGACGGCACCGATGATCCGAACCTCGCCGAGGCGGCCGGGCCCGCGGTACTCATCGCCGTCGACAGCGCTGCCGACGACTCCAACTCCGGCCCTGACATCGGCACCGAGGCGCCGTCACTGAACGCATGCATCGACGCCCCCTACCGTCCTCTCGCCTTCCGTGAGTCGGGAGCCGACTGGTCGGACATTGATTTCGAGGCCGCCGATCATTGGGTGCAGATGGGACCGGAGCTGCGGCGCCGCCTCGTCGAGGATCACCTCGCGACGCTCGCTGTCGGAGAGTTCAAGGTGGCAACGAACAACGGCAGCGCCTCGATCATCACGAACAACTGGGTCTACTCGGGCTCACCGCGCACCTACCGCGCCGCGGGCCGCCTGAGAGAGCTCATCACCGTCCTCGGCGAACTCACCAAGGCCGATCAGCTCGCCTGAGCATCATCCATCTCGGCCTGGCGATCACGATTGTCGATCAACTCGGCGACATTGCGCTCGGCCCACCTCCGCAGCGCGGTCACGGGAGCCTGCAGCGAGCGACCGAGATCGGTGAGCGAATACTCCACCCGCGGGGGCACCTCCCCAAACGACTGCCTGATCACCAAGCCGTCGGCGACGAGTGATCGCAGCGTCGAGGTGAGCACCTTCGGGGTGATGCCCCCGATCGCCTGTCGGATCTCTCCGAAGCGCTTTGGGCTGTCATCGAGGATCTCGATGATGAGCACCGTCCACTTGTCACCGACCCGATCGAGGATGACTCGGGTGGGGCACTCCGGATCGAAGGCATCGCCTTCCCAAGAATCTCTGATTTTCATATCCGAATAGTATCTTTGAGGTACTCCCTTTCCAAACGATAGTGTCATGATGTCATCACAGCAGAAACTACCTCGGCGCCGCGAACCCGACGCCGCAGCAGAAAGGGACACACCATGAAGATCGCACTCTTCGGAGCATCCGGAATGATCGGCTCCCGCGTCACCGCCGAGGCGGCCGGCCGCGGCCTCGACATCACCGGCATCACCCGTTCGGGCACCGACGTGCCCGGTGCCGCCCGCAGCATCAAGGGCGATATGGCCGATGCCGAGTTCGACGCCCGCATCGCCGCCGAACACGACATCATCGTCTCCACCACCGGTCCCAGCCGCACCGGCGGGGACCACCAGGAGTGGCTCGACGCCCTGAAGACCTTGGCCGAGAACAGCGGCAAGACCCGCATCTTCGTCGTCGGCGGCGCCGGTTCCCTGTGGGTCGGCGACATCATGCTCAAGGACACCGAGGGCTTCCCCGCGAGCTACAAGGCAGAATCGGAGACCGGCACCCGAGCGCTCGAGCTGCTGCGGACAGGCAACTGGTCGCCCTGGACGCTCATCTCCCCCGCACCGGAAATCGCCCCCGGGGAGCGCACGGGTTCGTACAAGACCGAGCTGGAGGTCCCGGCCGGTGACGCAATCTCGGCCGAGGACTTCGCGGTCGCCATGGTCGACGAGATCGTTGAACCGAAGCACATCGACGTCCGGTTCACCGTCGCGAACTGACCGGACTGACGGTCGATGACCATGCGCGGCGGCTCCCGACGCCCAGAGGAGAGCCAGCCACTCGCGGTCATGCGAACATGACAGCGCCGGGGATGCACAATGCATCCCCGGCGCTGTCGTCTCATCAGGGCAGGTGACCGGATGGCACCGGCCGCCTCGAATCAGGCCTTAGCAGGTTCCTTCTTGGGAGCCGGCTTCGAGTTGGCGGCCTCGACGAAGTTCTTGCGCGGAACATCGAGGTCTGCCAGCGGCGTAACGTCACGGCCGAGGACGGCGCTGACGAACCAGTTGCCGAAGACCCTGACCTTGCGATCCATGGTCGGGATCGCGTAGCCGTGGTAAGCGCGGTGCATGAGCCAAGCGAGGAGTCCGCGGGCTTCGAAGTCACCCATCTGGGAAACACCTTTGTACACACCCAGGCCAGCGACCGTACCGATGGTCTTGTGGAAGTACTGCTTGAACTCGGTCTCACCACGCAGTGCGGCGAGCACGTTGGCAGCGAGCACGGGAGCCTGACGCACGGCGTGCTGAGCGTTGGGGACGCAGAAGCCTGCCACTCCGCCGCCGGACAGGTCGGGAACAGCGGCGTTGTCGCCGGCTGCCCAAGCGCCCTCGACGACACCGTCATCGCCTTCGACCCGCAGGTCGGCGCGTACGGTGACATTGCCGCGTTCGTTGATCGGCAGGTCGGAGTCGATGAGCACCGGGTTGGCCTTGACACCGGCGGACCACACGATCGTGTCGGCGTCGAACTCTTCACCGTTCGAGAGCTTGATGTGCTTGTCGGTGCAGTCCTGAAGGAAGGTCTCGAGGTAGACGTCGATTCCGCGTTCGCGCATGTGCTCGACGACCCAACGGGCCTGAGCTTCGCCGACCTCGGGCATGACGCGGCCGAGAGCCTCGACGAGGACGAAGCGGACATCGGCTTCGGTCAGAGTCTCGTACTGGGCGATGGCCGAACGGACCATGTCCTCGAGTTCGGTCAGCAGCTCGATGCCGGCGAATCCGCCGCCGACGAAGACGAAGGTCAGAGCCTTGCGACGCTCTTCGTCGTCCTCCATCAGAGCGGCGTCGGCCAGGCGGGACAGCAGGTGGTCACGCAGCGCGACGGCTTCCTCGATGCGCTTGAGCGCGATCGCGTTCTCCTTCAGACCCGGGATCGGCAGCGCACGGGCAACCGAACCGGAGGCGAGGACGATGTGGTCGTAGTCGAGTTCGAACGCTTCATCGTTCTCGGGTTCGATGGTGGCGAACTTCTCGGCGTGGTTGATCGAGGTGACCTTCGCGGTGATGACCTCGGCACCCGGCAGGTTGCGGCGCAGCGGCACCACAGCGTGACGGGGCTCGATGGACCCGGCTGCCACCTCGGGGAGGAACGGCAGGTAGGTCATGTACGGGTTGGGATCGACCACGGTGACGGTGGCTTCGCCCCGACCGAGGTTCTTCAGCAGATTCTGAGCGGCGAGCAGGCCGACCGAGCCGCCACCGACGACGAGGATTCGTGGACGCAGTTTTGAGTTTCTGATGAGTGCCATAATCCCATGCTAGACCCTTGTGAAAACTTTCACTAATTGTTTGTCTCGCGGACTCGAACGCCCCAGATCAGGGCAGTTCCGTCTCCCGGTTTCAGCGTCGACGGCGGGCGAAGGAGACGACCGAAACGATCATGAGAACCAGGGCGATCAGGGCACCGGCGCCGAGGACGGCGAAGCCGAGAGTCGGTGTCGACTGTGTGGCGACGATGTCGGTCGGCGCGAGAGCCTTCGGGCTCTCGGTCTCATCCGGAGCGGCGGTTTCGGTCTCTTCGGCCTTCGCGTCCCCGCGACGATGCATCTTCACCCAATCCGCCAGTTCATCCTCGGCGGAGGAGACGTCCTTGGGCACTTTCGCTTTGACGGCGGCCTGCGGGTCGACGCGCCCCCACCCGACGATCGGGTCGGGCTTGCCCTTCTTGCTCACGCCCTTGTGACCGTCGACCGGTTTGGCGCTCGACTGCAGTTTGGCGCGGACCTCATCGGCGCTCAGGTCCGGGTTCTCGGAGCGGATGAGCGCTGCCACACCCGAGACGACGGGTGAGGCGAAGGAGCATCCCTGACCTTCGGCGTAGCCGCCGCTGTAGTACGGGATGGGAATGTCCTCGGCCGGCCCCATGAGGTCGACGGCGGTGCCGGGGGCGGTGGAGTCGTCGAGGACCTTTCCGTTCTGGTCGAGTCCGCCCACCCCGATGACACCGGGAACCGTCGACGGCGACCACGCTTGGGTCGCTCCCTGTGAGGCGTTGCCGACGCAGGCGACGACGAGCACGCCCTTCTCATAGGCGTAGGCGAAGGATTCGTCCCAGCTCTCCGGCCAACCCGGATCGTCCCAGCCCAAGGACATGTTGATGACCTTCGCACCGGAGTCGACGGCCCACCGGATGGCCTGATCGGCCTGCTCTCGAGTCGATCCGGACTCCTTCGGGCGGTCGGGGCCCAGCCACATCGACGCCGACAGGATCTCTGCGTCCGGGGCGACGCCGGTCGGTCCTGCACCGACTCCTCGGCCGGCGATGACTCCGGCCACGGCGGTGCCGTGGTGGATCGTGGTCTTCCCGCCGATCGGGGTCTTTCCGTCCTTGCCCAAGCCGCTGAAGTCCTTCGACTTCTTCACCACGTCTTTGAGGTCTTCGTGGTCGGTGTTGACGCCGGAGTCGATGACTGCGACTTTGACGCCCTTGCCCGTGGACTTCTTCCAGACCTTGTCGATCCCGTAGTCGTTGATGAACCACTGGCCGGGCCCGGCCTTCGGCGCGGCCATGACCGGCTGGGTGGTGCCGACGACGAGTCCGAGGACGACGGTCGTGACGGCGAGGAGTCGGGCGGCGGCTCTCACGAGCTCGTCAGCGCAAGATCGAGCGCGGTCCCGTCGAGGATGTCGGTTTCGGAGACCCGAATGTCCAGCGATCCCCCGGCGGCCGTCACTGCCTGGTCGAAGCGGTCGACGGTCCGGGCGAAGATCAGCGATCCGGCGCCGATGACATCGACGCGTCCGGGATGCATATACGGCAGCTCCGTGCGTGCCTGGCGGTCCATGGCCAGAAGTCTTCGGGATTCGTCTGTGACGTCGGCGACGCTGATATGTGCTCCGTGGATGCGCTCTCGCTGGTAGCTCTCGAGTCCGAGGATGCCTGCGGTGATCGTGGTGACGGTGCCGGCGACTCCGATAAAGGTGCGCGGCGCGGAGAAGTCGACTATCTGCGCGGCCTGGTCGAGCTGGCCGTCGATATCGGCAAGCGCTGCCTGGATCTGATCCTCGGAGGGAGTCTCGACTGCCATATGGCGCTCGGTCAGACGCACCGACCCGATGTCCATGCTCACTGCTGCTTGGACATCGTCGTGGCCGAGGACGAGTTCGGTCGATCCGCCGCCGAGGTCCATGACGACATACGGTCCGTCGGCATCCGTGAGCCCGGCAGTGGCGCCGAGGAAGGACAGTCGGGCCTCTTCCTCACCGGCGATGACGTCGGGGACGACGCCGAGGATCGAGAAGATCCCCGCGAAGAACTCGTCACGGTTCTTCACGTCGCGGCTGGCCGAGGTCGCAACGAATCTCAGCTTCTCCGGCTGGTAGTCGGCGGCCACCTCTGCGAATTCCTGCGCGACGGCGAAGGTGCGCTCGAGCGCCTCCGGAGCGAACTCGCCGGTGGCGTCGACGCCTTGGCCGAGGCGGACTATCCGGGTTTCGCGGCGCAGGTCTGTGAGGGTGCCGTCGGCGGCGACATCGGCGATGAGCAGACGCAGGGAGTTCGTCCCGCAGTCGAAGGCGGCAACACGCATGGCAGGTCCTAGTCGGTCGGTTCTGTGGTGGCAGCGGCGCCGGCGAGGGGCGGCACATCGGTCATGAACGATAGCGCGCGGTCGCCGATGGGATTGATGCCGAGTCCGGCGGACAGCGAGTGGCCGACGAGGGCGTGGAGGCATTTCACCCGGTTGGGCATTCCGCCGGCGGAGTAGTCCTTGATCTCTTCGACGTCCGCCAGGCCGGCAGCGGAGCCGATCTCAGAGCGGACGTCGAGGTAGGCCCGGTGCGCGGCGGCGTAGGCGGCGGAAAGTTCCTCGTCTTCACCGATCTCGGCGGTCCAGTCGGCCATGATTCCCGATGCTTCGAGGCGTGAACATTCGGCCACATAGGCGGGATGGGTGAGGTAGAAGGTCGTTGGGAACGGTGTGCCGTCTTCGAGGCGGGGTGCCGTGGCGACGACCAGCGGTTCACCGGCGGTGCTGCGAGCGGCGATGCCGACGACGCCTCGGGGAATGCGTCCGAGTTGGTCTTCGAGGACTGCGAAATCCGCCTCGGTGCACTCTGTGATCATCAGCTCTTCTCCACGGTGTTTCCGGTCTCCTGAATGGACTCCAGCAACTCAAGGTACCAGGCCTGCTTGCGAACCGGCCGAGCGGCGGTTTCGTCGTCCACAGCTTCTTGGTTCGTGACGATGACCGCGTTCTTGCCCTTCTCCACGTAGTACTGGTCTTCACGGGCTTTGCGCTTGATGTAGTCGGGATCCCTGAGATTCTCGTTCTTCTCCTCGAGGCTCTTGACCTCAGCTTTCGTCGTCTCGATCTCATCGTTGAGAGCGGCGATCTGCTGGGCCTGCTTGAGCGCGGAGTTCAGGGGCGAGAGGAAGGCGAGGAGGACGGCGGCGATGACGAGGAGGAAGATGCCCGTGCGCAGCGATAAGCGGCGGCTCCGCGCCTCGGCGTCCATGCCGGCATCAGCTTCGATGACCGGTTTCGGGCGTCGGCGAGGGGTGGCTTTGCCAGGAGCCGATTTCGGGGCACTTCGTCTGGGCTTGCTCGGGACCATGCTTCTTTCCTCTGCGACTGGGGATCGGGGAAGAGTGTCGCAACATCTCCAAGTGTGCCGTGTCCGCATTCCCTGCGCGAGGATTTCGAGCTCGTGGCGTGTTCGATTCTCACGTATCTTCCATCACGTTGCAGCGTACTCGCTCAGCCTCTGCATCCGGAGCCTCCCCGCACGTTGACCGCCAACTTCTCCCGGCGGCGGCTTTACCTGCACCTGCCAACGCACCACTCGCCGTTCACGGCAAACCCCCCTCGTTCCTGCAGTGGGTTATGCGGCTGACGGTGATGCATGCCCGCAATCTCCCGCCCTCGGACCTCCGGTGCCTGCCGGTCGCCTACCCCGTCACACACCAGATCGAGGTCGTCCGTCCCGGCGTCAACCGTCGCTTCAAGAGCATCCATGTCCGCGGCAATCAGATTCCCCAGGCTCATCGCGCCACGATCGGGGGTGCCGAGCTCACCGCGCTCGAACGCACACTCATCGACGTTGCCCGCAGCTACAACCTCGACGTCTCCGTGCCCATGATCGATGATGCCCTGCACCGAGAGCTGACGACCAGAGAGACGATCCTCACGACCCTCGCCCACTGTCTGGAGAAGCGCAACGGCTCGAAAGTGCGGTTGGCCATCGGTTTGGCTGATGCCCGGCGCGAATCGCCCGCCGAGGCGGTCGCGGCGGTGCGATTCAACGAACACGGAATCACGGGCTTGGAACCGCAGGTCACGATCCGCGCCGACAGCTTGAACCGGGATATCCGCGTCGACTTCTGTCACCGCCGGGCGCGTCTCGTCATCGAGATCGACGGCATCGGCAAGCTCTATCTGGGCTCAGGTGTCCCTCGCCAAGAGCTCGAAGCAGAACGCCGCCGCCTGAATCGATGTCGCATCCCGCACCGCTGCTGACAGAGCATACACGTGCTTGACCACGCCTCACCCGGAATGACTCGTCAGAGTGGTGCACCGGTGCCGATTGCGAGGAACGCGAGGGCAACTCGCCGATGGGCAGGCGTGGGAGACCATGAGGTGAGGAGGCCGACGTGAATAGCGCCGAGGCGGGGCCGGGCGATCGATGTGATCGTCCAGCCCCGCCTCGGGGAGTTCAGAGCCCTGCTGACCTCAGGCTTCGAAGCGCGGGAAGGCGCTGCGGCCCGCGTAGCGTGCGGCATCGCCGAGCTGCTCTTCGATGCGCAGCAGCTGGTTGTACTTCGCGACGCGCTCCGATCGTGCCGGGGCGCCGGCCTTGATCTGACCGGCGTTGGTCGCCACGGCCAGGTCGGCGATGGTCGTGTCCTCGGTTTCGCCGGAACGGTGCGAGATCATCGTGGTGTAGCCGTTCGTCTGCGCCAGCGACACAGCGTCGAGGGTCTCGGTCAGGGTGCCGATCTGGTTGACCTTGACCAGCAGCGAGTTCGCCGTGGCGTTGTCGATACCGCGCTGCAGACGCTCGGGGTTGGTCACGAACAGGTCGTCGCCGACGAGCTGCACCTTCGAGCCGATCGTCTCGGTCAGAGTCGCCCAGCCGTCCCAGTCGTTCTCATCGAGGGGGTCCTCGATCGACACGAGCGGGTACTTCGCCAGCAGCTCTTCGTAGTAGGTGGCCATCTCCTCGGCGGTCTTCTTGCTGCCTTCGAACTCGTAGGCTCCGTCGGTGTAGAACTCTGAGGACGCCACGTCGAGGGCGACGGCGATATCGCGCCCGGGACGGTGCCCGGCGATGTCGATGGCCTCGATGATCAGGTCGAGTGCAGCGGCGTTCGAGTCGAGGTTCGGAGCGAATCCGCCCTCGTCGCCGAGTCCGGTCGAGAGTCCGCGTTCCTTGAGCACGCCCTTGAGCGCGTGGTAGACCTCGACGCTCCACTGGAGTGATTCGTGGAAGCTGGCGGCGCCGATCGGGGCGATCATGAATTCCTGGATGTCGACGTTCGAGTCGGCGTGGGATCCGCCGTTGAGGATGTTCATCATCGGCACGGGCATGACGTGCGCATTCGGTCCGCCGAGGTAGCGGTAGAGGGGCAGATCGGCCGAGACCGCTGCCGCGCGGGCCACGGCCAGCGAAGTGCCGAGCATCGCGTTCGCGCCGATGCGGGACTTGTTGTCGGTGCCGTCGAGTTCGATGAGCGCCTGGTCGACGAGACGCTGATCGTCGCTTTCGAGTCCGACGACGACTTCGTGGATTTCGTCGACGACGGCGTCGACGGCCTGGGTGACGCCCTTGCCCAGGTAGCGCTCGGGATCACCGTCGCGCAGCTCCACGGCTTCGAACTCACCGGTGGAGGCACCGGAGGGAACTCCGGCGCGACCGACGGACTCATCGGCCAACAGCACTTCCACCTCGACGGTGGGATTTCCCCGGGAATCCAGGATTTCACGGGCGTTTGCGGCAACGATCTCGGCCACTGAGTACTCCTTAGCGTTTGGTTTCACATGGGGAACATGTGCCTGCAGGACAGCTTAATGCACCGCGCGTCCAGGCTCACCCTCGGTCCGAGCCCCGGTTGGACTCGGATTCGAGCAGGCATTCGCGCAGTCGTCCGGGTGTGGCCGGGTCCATCCCGTGCGCAAGCAGGTAGGCCTCCACTCCCCCTGGCTGTCCCCCATCCTTCGCCGAGGCGGCCCCGTGCTCGGCCTCGATCCGATCGAGGACCTCGTGCATGAGGTCGGGAGGAGCAGCGGTGGCGGTCTGGGCGAGGTTGCCGGAGATCCCGGCATCGGAGAAGTTCCGGGTGATCGCCTCGAGGAAGCCCCCGGACAGGTGTGTGGAGGTGATCGCATATTCGGCGACGATCTCCTGTCGGCCCACGCCGAGGAGGTCGAGCAGGAACGCTCCGATCACACCGGTGCGGTCCTTCCCGGCAGAGCAGTGGAACACCACGCCCTCGCTGCAGTGTTCGGCGATCAGGTCGACGGCGGCGGCCAGCCGGTGGCCGAAGTGGACGATCATGAGGTCGTAGATGCGGCCGAGGCTCCGGTCGCGCAGATCCATTCCTGTCGCCTCGGCGGCGGCTTTCATCTCTTCCCTGCTCAATGGTCGGCTGGGGAAGAAGTGGTCGTTGAAGACGGGCAGCTCGATATGTCGGATGTCGAGGCCGTCGAGCGCATCGGGCAGCTTCGCCCGCTCGCCGATATCGCGCAGATCGATGACGGTGCCGATGCCGAGTTTGCCGATATCGGCGCGCGCCCGATCGCTCAGCTGCGCCAGACCGTCGGCGCGGAACACCTTCCCGGTTCGCACTCGGCTCTCCCCCGCCTCGGTGGCGGGTCCGCCGAGGTCACGGAAGTTGAACGTGCCTTCGATCTCGAGCCTCTCCAGACTCATCGAGTTCTGTCCTCTCCCGCCACTGCGGCCTTCTCTTCGGCTTTGATCCGGCGGTATTCGCGTTCGACGTCTTCCAACGAGGCCATCTCGTCCGTGGGATCGTCGGTGAAGGCCAGGGGGTGACGACGGATGAGTTTGGCCTCGAGACCATCGATGATGGTGCCGAGGCTGTGGCCGTAGGCTTCCCCGTTGCTTTCATCGAGCAGGGCGGAGTGGAAGAGCACTTGGTAGAACACGTCGCCGAGTTCTTCGACGACGGCGGCCCGATTCTCAGCGGTGGGTTCCGCACTGAAATCCTCGAGGGCGACGATGAGTTCGTCGGTCTCTTCCCTTGCGTATTTCTCGAGGCTCTGATGATCCTGTCGGCTCGACCAGGGGCAGCGTCGCCGCAGAGTCGCCATGGCTTCGATCACCGGTTGCAGTTCCGGTTCTGCCTGGCCCGCTCCCGGTCCGACCGCACTCTGGTCGACCGGGCTCTGCTCGTCGCGTTCACCCACGAAATATCCTCCTGTCGGCACGAAAGGCCCCCACCACAGCAGCGGTGAGGGCCGATTCGTCTGTCACTTCGAAAATTTGTCCTTGACCGATGCACCGAGGTCCTTGACCGACTCGCCGACACCCTTGGCCTTGGCCTTGAGCTGGTCGGTGGCCCCTTCGGCCTTGAGCTCGTCGTCACCGGTCACATCGCCGATGGTCTCCTTGGCCCGACCGCCGAGGTCTTCGGTCTTGTTCTCGAACTTGTCGTCAACCCCCATGGGGATACTCCTTAGTAGACAGCTGCGTGAGTAGGACTTGCTGCGGATGCCTCCGCGCTTCGCACTCTACGTCACAGTCTCGGCTCGTGGGCCGGTCGGCGAAGAACAGTCGGAGGGTTCTCAACCGTTCTTCGCGACATCGGCGTCCTTGACCTCGGTGGCTTCGGACGCGACAACAGGCAGGATGGCGTCGAGGAACTGATGTGCCCACCGCAGGATGTCCGAATCGGCCATCTCCTTGGAGTCGAATCCGGTGCCCGCCATCGGTTTCGGGACGAGGACCGAGCGCAGTGCCGGTTTGAGCAGAGACTTCGGATACAGACGCTTGAGCCTGACCACCTGGGAGTCGGAGAGTTCGACGGGTCCGAAGCGGATGAAGTTGCCCTGCATGACGATGTCGTTGACCCCGGAGGCTCGGGCGCGGATGCGCAGCCTGGCCACATCGGCGAGAACACCGACCGGTTCCGGATAGGGGCCGTAGCGGTCGGTGAGTTCGTCGAGGACCTCCTGCAGCTGTGCTTCGTCGGTCGCTGCGGCCAGCTTTCGGTAGGCCTCGAGTCGCAGTCGTTCGTGATCGACGTAGTCGGCCGGCAGGTGGGCGTCGACGGGCAGTTCGATGCGCATGTCGGCCTCGGGTTCGGTCTCCTCACCGCGGAACTTCGCCACGGCCTCGCCGACGAGCCGAACGTAGAGGTCGAAGCCCACACCTTCGATATGGCCCGACTGCTGACCGCCGAGCAGGTTGCCGGCTCCGCGGATCTCGAGGTCCTTCATCGCCACCTGCATTCCGGCTCCCAGTTCGGTGTGCGCGGCCAGGGTCGTCAGACGGTCGTGTGCGGTCTCGGTCAGCTGCGTGTCCGGCGGGTAGAGGAAGTAGGCGTAGGCGCGTTCGCGTCCACGGCCCACACGTCCGCGCAGCTGATGGAGCTGAGAGAGTCCGTAGCGGTCCGCATTGTCGATGATCAGCGTGTTCGCGTTGGCGATGTCGATTCCTGTTTCGACGATCGTCGTGCACACGAGCACGTCGTACTTCTTCTCCCAGAAGTCGACGATGACCTGTTCGAGTCGCGTCTCGTTCATCTTGCCGTGGGCGATGGCGATTCGCGCCTCGGGCACCATTTCGGCGATGTGCCCGGCAACGGCTTCGATATCGCGGACCCTGTTGTGGATGTAGAAGACCTGGCCTTCGCGCATGAGTTCGCGGCGGATCGCTGCCTTGATCTGCTTGTCTTCGCGTTTGCCCACATAGGTCAGCACCGGGTGCCGCTCTTCCGGCGGTGTGGCCAGGGTCGACATCTCGCGGATGCCGGTCACGGCCATTTCCAGGGTGCGCGGGATCGGGGTCGCCGACATGGCGAGGACGTCGACGTTCGTCCGCAGCGCCTTGAGCGTCTCCTTGTGTTCGACGCCGAAGCGCTGCTCCTCGTCGATGATGACGAGCCCAAGTTCCTTGAACCGCACTTCGCCGCTGAGCAGCCGGTGGGTGCCGATGACGAGGTCGAGTCTGCCGTCTGCCAGGTCCTCCTTGACCTTCTCCGATTCCTGTTTGGTCTGGAACCGGGAGAGAGCGCCGATGGTCACGGGGAATCCCGAGTAGCGTTCGGCGAAGGTCTCGTAGTGCTGTTGGACGAGCAGCGTCGTCGGCACAAGCACGGCGACCTGTTTGCCCTCCTGGATCGCCTTGAACGCGGCACGGACCGCGATCTCCGTCTTCCCGTAGCCCACATCGCCGCAGATCAGACGGTCCATCGGCACGGTCTTCTCCATGTCCGACTTGACCTCGTCGATGGTGGTCAGCTGGTCGGCCGTCTCCACATAGTGGAAGGCGTCCTCGAGTTCGCGCTGCCAGGGGGTGTCGGGCCCGAATGCGTGGCCGACGGTGGCCTGGCGGGCGGAATACAGGCGGATGAGTTCCCCTGCGATCTCCTTGACTGCCTTGCGGGCCTTCGCCTTCGTCGTCTGCCAGTCGGCGCCGCCCATCTTGTTGAGATTCGGGCTCTCCCCGCCGACATAGCGGGTGACCTGGTCGAGCGCATCGCTGGGAACGTAGAGGCGGTCGCCGGGCTGTCCGCGTTTGGCGGGCGCGTACTCGATGATGAGGTATTCGCGGGTGTGCTTGTTCGCACCCTTGCCCGCGGTTCGCTGCGTCATTTCGACGAATCGTCCGACGCCGTGCTGGTCGTGGACGACGTAGTCGCCGGGGGCCAGGTTGAGCGGGTCGACCTGGTTGCGTCGACGGCGGGTGGGCAGCTTGCGCATATCCCGCGTCGAGGTGGCCGCCGCCCGACCGAGCACATCCGCCTCAGTGAGCACGGCGAGTTTGAGATCGTCGAAGACGAAGCCGCCGAAGGACGCGGCCGTCGTCACGGTCACCAGGGCTTCGGGCAGATCGGTCGGGTCGTCGACGAATGAGGCGGGCACTCCGGCTTCGGAGAACACCTCGACCATGCGTCGACCCGGGCCCTGGCCTTCGGTGAGCACGAGGATGCGCCACTTGTCGTGGATGAGTCCCTTGACGTCGGCGAGGATCGCCTCGACGTCTCCGGCATAGCCCTTCGGAATGCGGGCAGGGACGGAGAAGATGTTCTCCTCGGGACCGGCGAGCTCCTCGTCGGTGGCGAATCCGCCGATCTCCCACCAGGCCAGGCCGATGAGGCGAGCGCCTTCGGCCATCTCGGCCACGGTGCGGAAGCTGGCGGCAGACAGGTCGATCGGGGTCTGACCCCCACCGGCGGCTCCGGTCCAGGCGGCTTCGAGGAATTCGTTCGTCGTCTCCACGAGGTCCGCGGCGCGGGCGTCGACGCGTTCGGGTTCGGTGATGATGATCTTCGATCCGGCCGGCAGCAGGGCGATCATCGGCTCCATTCCGTCGGCGAGGACGGCGGAAAGCGATTCCATCCCTTCGACGGCGACTCCGCCGGCGATCTTGTCGAGCATATCGGCGGCGCTGGGCACCTCCTCGGCGAGTTCTGCGGCCCGCTTCCGCACCGAATCGGTCAGGAGCAGCTCCCGGCACGGCGGTGCCGACAGGCGCAGGGGTTCGTCACCGTCGTCGGTGGGGATGGAGCGTTGGTCGCTGACGGAGAATTCGCGGATCTCGTCGACCTCATCGCCGAAGAACTCCACACGCAGCGCTCGATCCGAAGTGGCCGGGAAGATATCGACGATTCCGCCGCGCACGGCGAATTCGCCGCGTCTGGAGACCATATCGACACGGGAGTAGGCGAGTTCGGTGAGTCGTTCGGCGAGGTCATCGATCTCGTATTCGTCGCCGACGGCGAGCTCGACCGGCTCGATGTCGCCGAGCCCCTTGGCCAGGGGCTGGAGGAAGGCGCGCACGGGCGCGATGATGAAGGTCAGCTCCCGGCCGGGAGTGGGGTGGGCGAGGCGGCGCAGTACCTCGAGGCGCTGGCCGACGGTGTCCGACCGCGGCGACAGCTTCTCGTGCGGCAGGGTCTCCCAACTGGGGAAGATCGCGATCGACGCCGACGGCACCCAGTCGGCCAGCGCCTGGGCGAGGTCTTCTGCCTCACGTGTCGTGGCGGTGACGATGAGCTGCGGCGCAGAGGCCCCGTCGGTGGTGACGGTGCGGCGCAGGATCGACGGCCACAGTCCCTTGATCGCATTGATCGTGCCACCGTCGGTGTTCGCGTCGTTGAAGGCCGCGACGAGTTCGGTGATGGTGGGATTCCGGCGGGTGAGATCGAGTCCGTTGAGCACCAGAACAGTCTAGGCCACGCGGCTGACACGACCCATTCGGTGCTCCGTTCCGATGGGCCCGAGGAGCGCGGAACTCGAAAACGTGTGAGGATGAGCATATGGCCATGAAGAGAACCGTCCTTGCAGGTTTGGCTGCGGCGACGCTCCTGCTCGCAGGGTGCACGGCCGATGCCGATGACGACGTCGCAGTCGCCGAACGGTGGGACTTCCACTCCCGCCCCGAACTCGCCCCGCCGAAGGTCGATATCGACTCCGGGGCTTTCCCCGACGACAACGGAGATCTGGAGACCTTCCTCGCTCCGAAGGGACAGACGCAGACCGACGACAAGTCCTGGGTGGGCGGACTCATCCTCGACTCTGCCGGCGACCCGGTGTGGATTCGCGACGACTCCGAAGCTCTGTGGGACCTGCGCGTCCAGGAATATCAGGGGAAGCCGGTGCTCACCTGGTGGGAGGGACTGGCCGAGACTCCGCACACCGCCGGTGAGGTCGTCATCCTCGACGACTCGTATCAGGAGATCGCCCGTGTGGGCATGGGCGGAGAGCTCCCCAAGGACACCTCAGACCTGCACGAGACGACGATCACCACCGATGACACCATGTTCCTCATCTCCTATGTGAAGACGCAGACGGATCTCAGCTCAGTCGGCGGAGACCAGGACGGCTGGGCCTGGGAGGGCATCGTCCAGGAGGTCGACATCGCAACCGGTGATCCCCTGTTCGAATGGCGCTCCCTCGACGCCGTGCCCATCGACCAGACCGAGACGGAGCTCAAGGAGGGAGAGGGCACGAAGGACGAGCCCTTCGACTACATCCACCTCAACTCTGTATCCGAGGACGACGACGGCCGGGCTCTCCTCGTCTCGGCGCGCAATACCCATGCGGTGTACCAGCTCGACCGGAAGAGTGCCGACCTCAATTGGGTCCTCGGCGGCAAGGCCTCGGACTTCGAGATGGGCGAGGGTGCACAGTTCGCCTGGCAGCACGATGCCCAGCGCCGGTCCGATGGAACGCTGACCCTGTTTGACAACCATGCCGCGCCTCGGCTCGGCGACACCCGCGGTCTGCGCCTCGACGTCGACGAGAAGAAGAAACGCGCCGAGGTGGTCACGGAGTATCCCGCCCCCGACGACCGTTCGTCGGGCAGTCAGGGCAACTTCCAGGAGCTGCCGGGCGGCAACGTCGTCCTCGGCTGGGGTTCGGAACCCTACGTCTCCGAATTCTCCAAGGACGGGAAGCTGCTCGCCGACCTCACCTTCACCGGCGGATCGAACTACCGAGCCTACCGCTTCGACTGGCATGCCCAGCCGGTTGCTCCCCCGACCGCCACGAAGTCGCGACCGCAGGCCGACATCACTCGGGTGCACATGAGCTGGAACGGTGCCACCGAGGTGGCTTCGTGGAGGGTGCTCAGCGGAGACGACGAGGAGCACCTGATCGAGAACACCGAGGTCGAGCGCACCGGCTTCGAAACGGCGGCGGACATCACCCCGAACGGCTCGACGATCGTCGTCGAAGCCCTCGACGCTGACGGCAAGTCCCTGGGGTCGACCAGGGCGGAGTCCCGGAACAGATAGTTCAGGGACTTGCCGGGTCGTGGATATTGCGAGTCGATAACGCGACTAACGGTACGATCACGATTGCCCCGGCGGCCCGGATGTTCGGGGTTCTCCAATCTTCATCACTCACAATTGGACCATGAGCTCCGAACACTCCCCTCGTTTCTCCGCCGAGGAATCCCGCCTCCTCTTCGGCCCCGACTCCGCCGACTCCGGAACTCCCCGCTCCGGTCGTTCCGCGAATCCGCCGGTCGCGCACCTGAACACCACCGTCGACCGGCCGCATCTGCTCTCCCGGTTCTCTCCGGTGCTGATCGTCCTGGCCGTCATGTGGGTCATCGAGATCGTCGATGCGATCCTCCCCGTCGACCTCGATGCCTTCAGTCTGCAGTCATGGAATCCGCTCTCGCTCTACGGCTTGATCACCTCGCCGCTGCTGCATTCGGGATTCGGCCATCTCCTGGCCAATACCTTCCCGTTCCTCGTCCTCGGCATCGTCATCGCCTTCGAAGGCAAGCGTCGTTTCTGGACGGTCACGGGCATCACCGCGCTGAGCTCCGGGCTCGGGGCGTGGCTGACCACGCTGCCCGGCCAGCACATCGTCGGTGCGTCCGGCATCGTCTTCGGATTCTTCGGCTACCTCGCGCTGCGCACTTGGTTCACCGATGACCTGCTGCGCAAGATCATCTACTTCACCATCGGCCTGTTCATCTTCGTCACCTACGGCGCATCGATGATCTTCGGCATGCTGCCGCAGACGAACGACATCTCCTGGCAGGGCCACCTGTTCGGATTCGCCGGCGGCATCTTCGCCGCATGGTGGCTGCACCGTCGCCCGGAGAAGCAGAAGACGGCCTGAGCCCCGGGCAGCGCCCGCTGCTAGGTCAGCACCCGGGGTGCGATCAGCGCGAGTGGAACTTCTGCTGCATGTCGGTGAGCCCGTGGACGATGAGCTCTTCGACGGCATCGGCGAGGTCGGAGACGAACATCGGCAGGGTCGTGCGCTCATCCTTCGAGAACGGGCGCAGCACATAGTCGGCGGTGTCCTGTCTCCCCGGAGGGCGTCCGACTCCCGCTCGCACCCGCAGATAGTCCTTCGTCCCGAGCACCGAGGTCATCGAACGCAGACCGTTGTGCCCGCCCTCTCCCCCGCCGAGCTTGGCTTTGATGGCATCGAAGGGGATGTCCACATCGTCATGGACGGCGATGATCCGGTCGGTGGCGATTCCGTAGAAGTCTGCCAACGCGCGCACCGGTCCGCCGGATTCGTTCATATATCCCGTCGAGGTGGCCAACACCACCCGCGGACCGGGCAGCCCCGGAACGCTGCCGCCAGACAGCCGCCCGGTGCCGACGTTCGCGCGCAGCTTCGTCCGCGTCAGCGTGGTTCCGATCCGGGAGGCGAGTTCGGCGATGACCATCTGTCCGATGTTGTGCCGTGTCGTTTCGTACTTGGGTCCGGGATTGCCCAGTCCGAAGACCAACCATGCTTCGTTCGACATTGCCGTCCTTGTCCGTCCTGTCCGTGCCCGCTGACCGGGTGCTGCTGCTTCTGCTCGCCGCAGGGCGAGACGCGTGCCGGGTTCGCTCTTGAGAAACGCATTCGGTGGGCCGCCCTACAGGCGGCCCACCGAACAGCGTAGTCAGTCAGTGCTCCTCACGGCACGTTGAGTGCCGGGAGGAGAGAAGATCATTCCTCTTCGGAAGCCTCTTCCTCACCGGACTCCTCAGCAGTCTCTTCCTCGGTCGACTCTTCAGCAGTCTCTTCCTCGGCGTCGGACTCGGTGTCCATCTCGATCTCTTCGGAGACGTTGACGATGAGCTGCTCTTCGTCGGCGATGAGCTCGACGCCTGCAGGCAGTTCGACCTGACCGGCCAGGACGTGCTCGCCGGCGGGACGGCCTTCGATGGAGACCTCGATGAGCTCGGGCAGCTTGGTCGCATCAGCCTTGACGGCGATGGTCGACTCTTCCTGCGAGACCATGGTGCCGGGGGCGGCTTCTCCGACGACGTGGATCGGCACGTCGACCTCGATCTTCTCGCCGCGCTTGACGATGATCAGGTCGAGGTGTTCGATATCGCGACGGACGGGTTCGATCTGGACGTCGCGCGCAATGGCGAGGACGTTCTTCGATCCGTCGGTGCTTTCGATCTCGAGCAGCGCATTGGCGTGCTTGAGAGCCAGCATGGTGGCGTGGCCCTCGAGGGACACGTGCACGGGGTCTCCGCCGTGGCCGTAGATGACAGCGGGAATGCGTCCCGCGCGGCGGATGCGGCGCGCTGCGCCCTTGCCGAACTCGTTGCGAGCTTCGGCCAGAAGTTTGAAGTCAGCCATTTTATCTCCTTCGTGGTGAACTTACCTTCGAGCACCACGGCGAAACAGCCTGAGCACCCACGCGAATCTCGAACCCGGTGGGTTCGTTTCGTGGGGCAGGACCGCGTCGATCACGGAGACGTCAGTCTCCCTCGCCGAGGCAACCCGACTATTCTACGGCACCGTCCGTTTCGGCACCAATCCGAGAGGTCACGGCTGCAGCACACGCATCGATTCCGGTTTCGGTGAGGAGGATGTCGTAGTGGTTCGTCCCCTGTACATCGACGATGTCCATCTGCGGCCATTGCCGAGCGAAGTCATCGATCGTCTCCGGCGGGTACAGTCCCGGTTCGGCGGCGACGAGGTCGCGCTCGGCGAAGAGGAAGACCACGTCGGACTGGGAGTCGTCACTGCCCATGACCGTCTCCAGAGCATCACGGTAGGCGGAACCGGTGTACATGTCGGCCGAATCGGCCTGCATCGCCTCCACCGACGTCGACGGTTGGAACGAATGGTCATCCTTGGCCGCCAGATCGTAGACGAAGCTCTCGGTCGCCACGGTGTCGAGGCCGTCGACGAAAGCGGGGTGAGCGGCGAAGAACGCCAAATACTCCTCCACACTGCCGAAGGTCATCGACAGCCGCTCGGCGGCCGGGCCGAGGACGGCGGCGATGAGATCATCGGTGTCGAGGTCCTCATCGTTGAGATCATCGACGGGGCCGTCTCCGTGGGGCCGTCCCACGGGCAGGGGAAGTCCCCCGTCGATGAGCACGGGTCCGCGGAAACGGCGGGCCGCCTCGGCGCCGGTCTCACGGTTCTGCCCGTCCGCCGCTCCGGCCAGGGTCATCGCGACGAACCCGCCCATGGAATGCCCGACCAGAGTGACCGGACCCTCAGGAGCGAAGGCATCGAGCACTGCGGTGACATCCTCGGCGTGGGCGGCCATCCCGAACGGGCCGGGCAGGGTGCGTGAGTCGGCTCGTCCGCGCAGGTCGGGCCCGATGATGCGGACGCCGGGCAGGGCGGAGACGAGGCCCGCGAAGAACAGATGGTTGGAGGTGATGCCGTGGATGACGCACACGGTGGGCACACGCCCGGGGCCGCTCGCCACCGGCTCCCACACTCCCACCGACAGCTGCCCGCCGGGGACGTCCACGCGGTACCGGTTGTAATCGTGTGAGGACATCGTCCCTGATCCCTTCGCCGAAGTCTTGCCTCCAGTGTAGGACCTCACAGCAGTCCAGACGATGCGAACCCCGAGCCGCATCGACTCGGGGTTCGCATCAGATCCGGCGCGATTGCGCGGATTCTTGGGACTCAGCCTTCGGGATCAGACCTCGAAGAGGCTCGTGACCGATCCGTCTTCGAAGACCTCGTGCACGGCACGAGCGATGAGCGGGGCGATCGAGAGCACGGTGAGCTTGTCGAAGATCTTGTCCTCGCTCAGCGGCAGAGTGTTCGTGACGATGACCTCTTCGGCCACGGAGTTCGACAGGCGTTCGACGGCCGGGCCGGAGAACACGGCGTGGGTGGACACGACGATGACGCCCTTGGCACCGGCTGCCATGCAGGCATCGGCGGCCTGGACGATGGTGCCGCCGGTGTCGATCATATCGTCGACGAGCACGCAGGTGCGCCCCTCGACCTCACCGACGACGCGGTTGGCCTTGGTCTCGTTCGGTCGGGTGATGTCACGGGTCTTATGGATGAAGGCCAGCGGCACTCCGCCCAGCGAGTTCGACCAGTTCTCGGCGACCTTGATGCGGCCGGCGTCCGGCGAGACCACGGCGAGCTCGCCCGGGTACTTGTCCTTGACGTAGCCGGCGAGGATCGGCATCGCGATGAGGTGGTCGACGGGGCCGTCGAAGTAGCCCTGGATCTGCGCGGTGTGCAGGTCGACGGTGATGATGCGGTCGGCGCCGGCGGTCTTGTACAGATCGGCAACGAGGCGGGCGGAGATCGGTTCGCGTCCGCGGTGCTTCTTGTCCTGCCTGGCGTAAGGGAAGAACGGGGCGATGACGGTGATGCGCTTTGCCGAAGCACGCTTGAGCGCATCGACCATGATCAGCTGCTCCATCAGCCATTCGTTGATGGGAGCGCAGTGGGACTGCAGGACGAAGACGTCGCTGCCGCGCACTGACTCGGAGTAGCGGACGTAGATCTCGCCGTTCGCGAAGTTGTAGATGTCGGTGGGGAGGAGTTCGGTCCCCAGATTCTCCGCGACTTGTTCGGCGAGTTCGGGATTCGCCCGACCGCTGACCAGGACGAGCTTCTTATCGCCCGCCGTCGTTATCTCATTCACTGATCCGTTCCCCTTCGGATGCGTTTTCGGCCGCCTGCGCTGCAGGCGTGCCGGGACGGTTTGTCTGGACCCAGCCCTCCAGGTTGCGCTGCGGGGCCACCGAGATGGCCAGCGCTCCTGCAGGGACATCCTTGCGCACCGTCGTGCTTGCACCCGAATAGGCGCCGTCGCCCACGGTGACAGGGGCGACATACATATTGTCCGAGCCCATGCGTGCATGCTTGCCGACGACGGTGCGGTGCTTGTTGACGCCGTCGTAGTTGACGAACACCGAGGCGGCTCCGATGTTCGAGCCCTCTCCGATCTCCGCATCGCCGACGTAGGAGAGATGGGGCACCTTCGCACCCTTGCCGATGTCGGCGTTCTTCGTCTCCACGAAGGTGCCGATCTTTCCGGACTCGCCGAGTTTGGTGCCCGGGCGCAGGTAGGCGAACGGTCCGACGTTGGCTTCCGGGCCGACGACGGCGAGCTCGCCGTGGGTGCGCACGACCTGTGCGTTCTCCCCCACTTCGGTGTCCTTGAGGGTGGTGTCGGGGCCGACGACGGCACCGGCTCCGATGTCGGTGGCGCCCAACAGCTGGGTGCCCGGCAGGATCGTCGCATCGGCGGCGATGGAGACATCGACGTCGATCCATGTGGTGTCGGGATCGATGATGGAGACTCCGGCGCGCATGAACTTCTCACACTGCCGGCGGTTGAGCTCTTTGCCGAGGTTCGCCAGCTGCACGCGGTCGTTAGCTCCCTCGACCTGCCACAGGTCGTCGGTGGCCGTGGCGGCGACGGGGCGGCCCGCCTCACGGGAATGTCCGATGACGTCGGTGAGGTACTTCTCACCCTGAGCGTTGTCGGTCGTCAGCGAAGCCAGGCCCTCCTTGAGCGCCGCGGCGTCGAAAGCGTAGATGCCGGAGTTGATCTCACGGATGGCCCGTTCGGTCTCGCCGGCGTCCTTCTGCTCGACGATGCGCAGCAGGGATCCGTTCGCGTCGCGGACGATGCGGCCGTACCCGGTCGGGTCGTCCACCTCGGCGGACAGGACGGTCACGGCGTTGGCGTTGGATTCGTGGATCTCGACGAGGCCGTTGATGGTCTCCGTCGTCAGCAGCGGCACATCGCCGTAGGTGACGACGACGGTTCCGCTGAGGTCCTCGGGCAGCTGGGTGAGCGCACATTCGGTGGCACGGCCCGTGCCAGGAACCTCATCCTGATCGGCGATGAGCAGGGTTGCCTGGGAGGACACGGGAAGGGAGTCGAGGTGGGCGACGAGCTGATCGCGCTCATGGCGGACGACGACGATGAGGTGTTCGGGAGAGGTTCCGGCCGCCGCGGCGACGGAGTGATGGAGCAGGGAGCGTCCGCCGATGGGATGCATCACCTTGGGAAGAGCCGACTTCATTCGAGTGCCTTGGCCCGCTGCCAGAACGATGACGGCGGTCGGATGAGTCTGCGACATAGTTGAATCCTTCGCATGTCGGGTTGGGCCAGCTCCGCCCATAGGATTCGAACCTATACTGCACGGCTCCAAAGGCCGGCGTGCTGCCATTACACCAGGGCGGAACAGCGTGCACCAGTAGAGGGGCCCGCGCTCACGAGACACCATCATGCCACTACGATTAACTGTATGGAAATTCTACGCGAGATTCTGCTGACCCTGCATCTGCTGGGTATGGCCATCATCATCGGCGGCTATTTCACCGTCATCCGCTCCCCCAAAGTGATGCCCGGAATGCTGCACGGCGCCTATCTGCAGCTGGTCACCGGCCTGCTGCTCATGGGGCTGGCCGAGATGGGCGATGGCGAGGTCAACCATATGAAGCTCGGCATCAAACTGGTCGTGGCGATCCTCGTCACTGTCTTCGCGTTCATCGGCAACAAGAAGCAGAAGGCCTTCGCCGCCTCTGCCCCTGCAGAGGGCGGTGCAGACGTGAAGGTGGCGAACCCGTCGGCGACCATGGCGCACCTGGTGGTGGCCTTCGCGGTGATCAACGTCATCGTGGCCGTCTTCATCCACTGACCCTTCCCAATTACTACCTGACGGCGGCCCAGCAACCGCGCGCGAGGTTGCTGGGCCGCC
>NZ_JBQDYQ010000040.1:0-29098 GCF_052105255.1 Brevibacterium sp. | reverse complement strand
CGATCTCCGCCGTGATCAGCCTCGTGCCCGCCGGCGGCACGCTCATCATCCCGACTCACAGCTACCAGGGGGCGCTCGCCTCCGCGGAGCAGATCGCCGGGCGGCAGAACTTCGACCTCGTCACCGTCGACATCTCCGACACCGAGGCGGTCATCGCTGCCCTCGATCGAGCGGGGCATGCCACGACAGGCCAGGCGGAGAACAACTGGTCGTCCGCCTCGGCGGGGGACACGGATGGAACGGCCGCCCCGGCGAGTGCCGGCGCAGCCGGATCCCCGGGGATGCTGTGGATCGAGTCGCCGACGAACCCGATGCTCGAGGTCGCCGACGTTCCCGCGCTGACCGCGGCCGCCAAGGACCGCGGGTTCCTCGTCTCCGTCGACAACACCTTCGCGACCCCGCTGCTGCAGACTCCACTCGATCTGGGCGCCGACATCGTCGTGCACTCGGTGACGAAATACCTGGCAGGCCACTCCGACGTCGTCCTCGGCGCGGTCATCACCGGCAACACCGAACTGCGCGAGGAGCTGCACACGGAACGATCCATGCGCGGCGGCATCGCAGGACCCTTCGAGGTCTGGCTGGCCCTGCGGGGACTGCGCACCCTGGCGGTGCGCCTCGACCGCGCGCAGGCCAACGCCCAAGCCATCGCCGAGCGCCTGGCCGCCCACCCCGCCGTCGTCGGAACCCGCTACCCGGGCCTGCCGGACGACCCCGGCCATGCCCGCGCCGCCGCGCAGATGAACGGGTTCGGCGCGATCATCTCCTTCACCGTCGAATCCGCGGACAAGGCCACCGCCATCGCCGAGGCGGTCCGACTGTGGACGCCGGCGACCTCCCTGGGCGGGGTGGAATCCCTCATCGAACGTCGCCGACGGCACCCGTCGGAACCGACTACCGTGCCCGAGGGACTCATCCGTCTGAGCGTGGGCATCGAGAACCTCGACGACCTGTGGGCCGACCTCGAGGCGGCCCTGGCCTGATGGGGCAGACGCCCGGCTATGTGCTCGACCGGCCCAGCGTCGACGATGTCGACCAGTTCTTCGCCATCGATTCCGACCCGCGGGTCTGGACTCACCTGCCCAGCGGACGTCTGACCGATGAGGAGGAGGGCGAAGCGATCCTCGTTCGACTGGTCTTCGTCGGCCGGGGACTCACCGCCGCCCAGCTTGACGCGACTGTGGCCTGAGGCGGGCAGCGACAAAAGAAGCACCGCAGACGTGTGACGCAGATCAACTTAACGTACGTTAAAGTGGCGGGAGATGCTTCTGCACGTCTCGAGGGCGGAGAGAAGCTCACGCCCCGAAAGCTACTCGGATCATCGGATTCGTACGAAGGAGTCGCATTGTCCACCAGCGTTCTCACCGAAGTCAGCGGCGATGTCACGACCGTGACCATCAATCGTCCGGAGAGCCTCAACGCGCTCAACGAGGAGACATTCCAGGCCATCGGCACAGCCGTCACCGAGGCGGCCGCGAACTCGCGCGCGCTCATCCTCACCGGCGGCGAACGAGCCTTCAGCTCCGGAGCGGATCTGCGGGGAGGGCTGGAGCGACGCGACGGCATCGACCTCGCCGGTGCGAATGAGATCATCGCCTCGATCCTCGACCTGTCCATCCCCACGATCGCGGCGGTCTCCGGACCGGCCGCCGGCATCGGCTGTTCCCTCGCCCTGGCCTGCGACTATCTGGTGATGAGCGAGAAGTCCTACCTCATGCTGCCGTTCACGAAGATCGGCCTCATGCCCGACGGAGGCTCGACCGCCCTGGTCGCCGCCTCGGCCGGGCGCCACCGGGCTCTGCGCCTGGCGCTGACCGGAGAGAAGCTGCTGGCCGCTGATGCCCTCGACTGGGGATTGGCCAGCGAGGTCGTTCCGGCCGGAAGTCACCTGGAACGTGCCGAAGAAGTCGCCGCAGTCTTCGCTCAGGGCCCCACCCGGGCCCTCACTGCGTCGAAGCGAGCGATCAATCGGGCCAGCCTGGCCGAACTCGACTCGTCCTTCGGGCGCGAGGTCGAAGGGCAGGATGCTCTGCGGGCAAGTCAGGACTTCGCCGAGGGAGTCGCGGCCTTCCTCGACAAGAGAGCACCCGGCTTCACCGGAGAGTGATGCCCGGGCCGGTGCGGACGGATCGGTTGATAACTGTTTGACCACGTATCGACTCAACCGCATCCGCGCCGCCTCCACAGCAGATGTGATGGTGACGACCGCCCACCACGAAACCGGCGATCACGATACTTCTCCCGTCGCAGCCATAACGTCGCGACGGGACCGGAGCACGAACGAAGGAGTCTCATGCTGACAGGAATTCCGTCCACCCTGGGCGACAGCTACCAGCTCAACACCACCAGCCTCATCCGCCATGCAGCCACCGTCTTCGGTGATGCCGAGGTCGTCTACCGCCGTTCGGACGGCTCCTGGGGCCGGTCGAACTACGCCGACGAATTCAAGCGCATGGCTCAGCTCGCGCAGGGCCTCGCCGACCTCGGAGTCGGTGCCGGCTCCACGGTCGGAGTCCTCGACTGGAACTCCCGCCGCCACCTCGAGCTCTACTTCGCCGTGCCCGGTGTGGCCGCGACCATGCTCCAGCTCAACCTGCGTCTGGCTCCCGAGGACCTCGCCTACGTCGTCAGCCACTCGAAGTCGGACTGGATCTTCGTCGACGAATCTCTGCTGCCCGTCGCCGAATCGCTGGCCCCGAAGCTCGACGTCGAGGGCTGGGTCGTCATGACCGACAAACCGATCGCCGAGATCGAGACGAGCCTGAACAACGTCGTCTCCTACGAAGCTCTCATCGCCGACAAGCCCGAGACCTTCGACTGGCCGGTCGTCGACGAGAAGACCGCCGCCTACGCCGGATACACCACCGGCACCACCGGCCGGCCCAAGGGCGTCTACTACTCGCACCGCTCGATCTACCTGCACACCATGGGCGGTCTGGCAGCACTCCACGCGAGCTTCGACGACTGCGTCATGCCCATCACGCCGATGTTCCATGTGCTGTCGTGGGGATTCCCGCAGAATGCTGTGGCCGCCGGGGCCAAACTCGTCCTGCCGGGCAAGTTCGCCGCCGAGGAGTTCGGCGCCATCGCCCAGGCATTCGTGGAGGAGAAGGTCACCCTGGCCAACGGCGCCCCTGCCATCTTCGGGCCGATGCTGCAGATGATGAAGAAGATGCCGCAGGCTCCGGATCTGTCCGGCGTCCGTCTCGTCTCCGGATCTTCGGAGCCGCCGCTGTCGATGATGCGCGGGTTCAAGGAGGTCACCGGGGCTGATGTCATCCACGGCTACGGTGCCACCGAAACCACCCCGCTGGCGTCGACGAACTGGAAGATCCGTCCCGGTCTCGACCTCGACGAGGAGGAGAAGTGGGATCTCAAACGCTCGCAGGGCCTGCCGATCATCGGTGTCGAGATGAAGACCGTCGACCCCGAGGGCAATGAGCTTCCGCGTGACGGCAAGTCCATGGGCGAGCTGCTCATGCGCGGCCCGTGGATCACCGAGTCCTACTATCAGCTGCCCGACAATGCCGATCGCTTCCTCGACGGCTGGTGGCGTTCGGGTGACGTCGGCACCATCGACGAGTACGGCTACCTCAAGATCACCGACCGTCTCAAGGACGTCATCAAGTCCGGAGGCGAGTGGATCTCGTCGATCGACATGGAGAACGCGATCCTCGACAACCCCGACGTCAGCGAGGCCGCCGTCATCGGCGTCCCCGACGAAAAGTGGGATGAGCGTCCCATCGCGTACGTCGTCGCCAACCCCGGCGCCGAGGTGACCAGGGACGCGATCGTCGAGACCTTGAGCGCTCGTTTCGCAAAGTGGCAGATGCCCGACGAGGTCAGGGTGGTCGAGGAGATGCCGCGGACCTCGGTGGGCAAACTCGACAAGAAGCTGCTGCGCAAGGACTGGGAAGAGTCCTGATCGCAAGGCTGATCCGGGCAGGGATCGGTCGAGCCCCGGGCTTGACCGCTCACAGCACCAGCCAGCCTGCCAGCCCGGCCCCGATCACCGTCGCCCACGCCGGGGCCTTCCACATGGTCGAGGCAACGAAGGCGGCGACGGCCAGCGCCAGGGTTCCAGGCGAGGTGATCCCCTCGACGAACACAGGATCGTAGAGCGCGGCCCCCAGCAGCCCCACGACGGCGGCATTGACTCCGGTCAGTGCCGCCGTCGCCGGTTCCCAGGCACGCAGCCGTTCCCAGAACGGCAGGATCCCGATCACCAGCAGACCGGCCGGAAGGAAGATCGCCAGTAAGGCGATACCGGCACCGAGGATGCCGGTCGGTCCCGTCGTCATCGACGCTCCGAGGAACGCCGCGAAGGTGAACAGCGGACCGGGGACGGCCTGAGCGGCGCCGTAGCCGGCGAGGAACGTGTCGTGATCGATCAGCCCTGTGGGCACGAGTTCGGCCTCGAGCAGGGGCAGGACGACGTGGCCGCCGCCGAAGACCAGGGCCCCGGCCCGGTAGAAGATGTCGATGAGGCGAATGGTCGCGTCCCCGGTTGCCGCGGTGAGCGCGGGCAGTCCGAGCAGCAGCGCGGCGAAGGCGATGAGAGCGCCGATGCCGAGCCGTCTGGCTCCGCGGGAGGCGATGCGGGCCTCATGGGCGGCCGCCTCGGCGGGGGATCCCTGATCCTGCGCACCACGATGGGGCCGTTTCAGCCACGCGAGGCCGAGCACTCCGCCGAGGACGATCGCTGCGATCTGGACGAGGGCCGTCGGCATGATCGAATCCGGGACGACGAGCATGAGTATGAGGGCAGCAGCAGCGATGCTCGCCCGCTTGGCATCGGGGGTCAGCGTTGTCGCCATCGACCGCACGGCACCGGCGACGACGGCCACCGCGGCGGCCTTGAGTCCGAGCAGCCACCCGGCATCGCCGAGGCCACCGAGGGCCGAGAGTCCGAGCGCGAAGAGGGTGAGCAGAATCGCCGACGGCAGGGTGAAGCTCACCCATGCGGCGACGAGCCCGGGCAGGCCCGCGCGGCGCAGCCCGAGTCCCATTCCGACCTGGCTCGACGCGGGGCCGGGCAGCATCTGGCACAGGGCGACGAGGTCGGCGTACTCGCGGTCGTCGAGCCAGGAACGGCGGCCGACGAAGGTCTCGCGGAAGTACCCGAGGTGGGCGACGGGACCGCCGAACGATGTCAGGCCCAGGCGCAGAAACGTTCCGGCCACTTCGGCGGTGCGGGCAGGTGCAGAGGTCATCACATCAGTGAACACGGGCCAAGTGACGCCGAGGTGAATGGGCCCTCAGGGGTGGTGGAGCAGGTAGGTCCCACCCTTGAGGCAGGTGTCGACGACCCAGCCGTCGCCGACGAGGCCGGTCAGCGCCGTGCGCAGGGCCAGTCGCCAGCGGCTGGCGAGATCGGCATCCTGTCCGCGCAGATCCTCGATATCGGAGGGGAAGTCCAGCGAGACGAACTCGGTCTCCTTCGGCACCTCACTCAGCAGCGGCTCCCCATCGTCATCGGCGCGCAGGCACGGGAACGCCGTTCCGGGGTCGACGACCGAGGCCCGTGCCGGACGGTCGAGCGGCCAGGACACCATCATCCGGTCGCTGGCCTGGCCGGAGTTCACTCCATCGCGCATCTGCCCGTAGAAATCCTCGAGGTATTCGACCATGCCGACACCCAGACGCTGGAAGTTGAAGTATGCATTGCGGGCGATGAGCGGGTCGAAAGTCCAGGTCATCTCGGTGATACCGAGGTTGAGGCACCATAGACGCTGGTGCAGCTTCATCGCGGAGCCCGCACCGCGGCCGATGATCTGATGGCGGACTCCGGCGATATGCGAATGCATCACCGATCCCAGAGGCTGGCCGAAGAAGCCGATGGTCACTCCGATCATTTCGTCGGGTTCGTCGATGCTGTACGCAGCGGAGACATAGTTGCCGGCGTGGGCGAAGGCGATGATGAGGCTGGGTTCGAACACGTTCGTGCCGGTCTCGTCGACGTTCCAGACTTCGTCGAGCAGCAGTGAGGCCCTGGCCGCCTCGTCGGCAGTGTGGACCTCGCGCACCTCGATGCGCGCGGTCTCCGCCGCGGCGGCGTATTCGTCCTCCGCCAGGGCGATGATCTCCGAGTCCACTGTTCTCAGTTCTGGGTTCGCGCTCATGGTGACATTGTGCCACCAGGATACGACCTCGACGGAAGGCGCACGGCAACGATTCGACTACGGCGAACGGGCCGATCTCTGCCGCTGCGCGCTTGGGTGAATGCCCCACCTGTTCGAGCCGCGGAGTCCGCTCGAACAGGTGGGGCGGGTATAGCCTGGTCGCATGAGCCCAACAGTCGCCGTCATCGGCGCCGGAACCATCGGCCGGTCGTTCGCCTTCCTCTTCGCCCGCAGCGGGTACACGGTGCGGGTCTTCGACCCGCGTCCCGACCTCGCCGAGGTGGTCGCCGGGCTGCAGGCCGAGGTCACCGCCGACGCTTCCGCCCGGAATGAGCTGGCCTCGCAGGTCGGCACCGTCGACATCGCCGAGACCGTCGAAGCCGCCGTGGCCGATGTCGTCTTCGTGCAGGAATCCGGTCCCGAGGACCCCGAATCGAAGCCGGTGCTGTTCGCCCAGATCGCCGAGGCGGCTCCGGCCGGGGCCGTGTTCGCCACGTCGTCGTCGACGATCCCGGCCTCAACGATCGCGGCCGCACTGCCAGAGTCCGCAGCATCTCGCGTCATCGTCGGCCACCCGTTCAATCCGCCGCACCTGATGCCGCTCGTCGAGGTCGTGCCCTCCCCGCAGACCTCCCAGGAGACCGTGGACGCTGCGGTCGAGTTCTATCGCAGCTGCGAGCGCGAACCGGTGGTGCTGCGGCGTGAGATCCGCGGATTCGTCGGTAACCGGCTGCAGAATGCGCTGATGAAGGAGGCGATCTCGCTCGTGCAGAACGGGGTCGTCACCGCCGAGGACCTCGACTCGGTGCTGAAGAATTCGCTGGGTCTGCGCTGGTCGGCCATCGGCCAGTTCGAAGGCATGCATTTCGGCGGGGGAGGGGCCGGGATCCGCGGTTTCATGGACCATATCGGCCCGGCCTTCGCCGCTATTGAGGACCTGCCGGTCGATGTCGATCCCGCAGGTATGGAAGACGTCTTCGAGCAGGTCGAAGAAGCTTATGGCACGACCCCGACCCCACAGGCCGCCGCCGTCCGCGACCGGATCCAGAAAGCTGTCCTCGAAGCTCGCGGTCAGGGGCGCTGAAACGCATTCGCCCCAATTAAAGGTCGCTATCGGACAGCTTCCGGGCTCAGAAGTATCCGATAGTGACCTATTTTCGAGGAGGCAGCGGCTCAGACCGCTGCTTGGTAGAAGTACGTGGTGCGTTCGGCGATGAGGCCCTCGGCGTCGAAGAGGAAGAAGTCCGCGAATCCCACCGAGGTCTCAGAACCGTCCTTGAGACGACCGCTGAAGACACCGCGACTGGACGCCCGATCGCCGTCGACGAGGATCTCCTGCAGCGAATGCGCACCGGATTCGATGACGCGTTCGCCATGGTAGAAATCGGTGATCTGCTGGCCGACCATCGTCGGATAGCCGGGCCGATCATAGCTGGCGTCGGCGGCGAACAGCGCCGAGGTGGCGTCTGCGTCTCCGGCATCGACGGTGGAGTAGTAGCGCTTCACGAGTTCAGTCACACTGGCCATGGCACTACCGTAACAGTGACTCATGTCATAGCAGGCACGACCGTCGACCGTGCGCGGGTGCACCACGATGGCCTTCGCCGCCGGCCGTGACCCCATTTCGCATTTCCGTCCCGCATCGGGTGAGTATCAACCTGCTGATGATAACGAGTCGCACTAACTAGAGAGTGCGAATGATGCAGCGAACCATGCTCGCATCGGCGGTGGTCGCCTCGGCGCTGCTGCTCACCGGCTGCCAAGCCGGCGACGACGCCACCGACTACGACGCGGTCGGCAAGGACGAGAAGACCGCAGGCACCGCAGACGACAAGGACGACGCCGGGCACGCCCAGGAGCTCGCCGCCGCCCAGCCGCGGATCGTGACCACCTACGACGGCGGAAACCTCACCCTTGACGCGACGACCCTCGACGTCATCGACGATACGAAGCTCGAGGGCTTCAACCGCCTCAACCCCGTCGGCGACGGCGACCACACCCACAGCTTTGCCGCCGACCCGCAGCTCACCGACACCGAGGAACCCCATCACGGAGTCGCCGCGAAGCTCGCCGACGGGTCGATGCTGCGCACCGTCGGCACCGAGGACGAACGTTCGGGCGCCCAAGTCGTCGACGATTCCGGCAAAGAGATCGCCAGCAGCGACGACTGCCCCGGAGTCCACGGCGAAGCCGCCGCGAAGGATGAGGTCATCGCGCTCGGCTGCGAGGACGGAATCCTGCTGTACAAGGACGGGAAGTTCGAGAAGATCGACGCTCCCAATTCCTTCGGTCGCATCGGCAATCAGTCCGGAAGCGATGAATCGCAGTACATCCTCGGCGCCTCCTACAGCTTCCGGTCACTGGGCCGCGGACCCGAAGGGGAAGGCGTCGTCCTGACCACGGACGGGACGTTGAAGATCATCGACCCCGCGACCGCCTCGGTGACGGCTGGGAATCCGCCCAGGAAATGAGCCCCCCGTTGCCGACGCCGGCGTTCGGCCATAACGTGGGGGATGGATCTGCGATCACACCATCAGTGATCGCCTCAACCCCGTCGAAGTGAAAGAGGACAGCCATGACCACCATGTATCGCGTCACCGACCCGGCGACCGGCCAAGTCGCCGAAGAATTCCCCACCGCCACCGACGCCGAGATCCTCGCCGCCCTCGACCGTTCGGCGACGACATTCGACGAGTGGAGCCGGACCACGGTGGCCGAGCGCGCCGCACTGCTGACCCGCGTGTCCGAGATCTACGCCGAACGCGCCGAAGAGCTCGCCGAAGTCATCAAGCTCGAAATGGGCAAATCCGTGCCCGAAGGCAAGGGCGAAGTCCAGCTGAGTTCGATGATCTACAAGTACTTCGCCGACAACGCCGAAGCCTTCATGGCCGACGAACCACTGCGCGGACCCAAGGACGCCACCGCCATGATCCGCCGCAAGCCCGTCGGCTCGCTGCTGGGCATCATGCCCTGGAACTTCCCCTACTACCAGGTCGCCCGCTTCGCCGCCCCGAACCTGGCCCTGGGCAACACCATCCTGCTCAAGCACGCCCCGCAGTGCCCCCGCTCGGCACAGATCATGGAAGAGATCTTCATCGAGGCAGGCCTGCCCGCAGGCGCCTACATCAACATCTACGCCAGCAACGAGCAGGTCGCCGACCTCATCCTGCCCGACCCGCGCAACCACGGAGTGTCCCTGACCGGATCCGAACGCGCCGGTGCCGCCGTCGCTGCCGAGGCCGGAAAGAACCTCAAGAAGGTCGTACTCGAACTCGGCGGATCCGACCCCTATATTCTGCTCGACACGGACGACGTCCAGACGTCCGCAAAGACGTTCTTCGACTCCCGCATGGGCAACACCGGCCAGGCCTGCAACTCGCCCAAGCGGATGATCGTCATGGACGACATCTACGACGACTTCGTCTCCTCCATCACCGAGGCGGCCCAGAAGAACACCCCCGCCGTTCCCGGCGAGGAGGGTTCCCGACTGTCCCCTCTGTCGTCGGTGGCCGCCGCCGACCGCTTCGTCGAGCAGGTCCAGGACACCGTCAGCGAGGGCGCGACTCTGCTGGCCGGCGGCAAGAAGTACGACGGCGGCGGAGCCTACGTCGAACCCGTCGTCCTCGCCGATGTGCAGAAGGGCATGCGCGGATACTACGAAGAGCTCTTCGGCCCCGCTGTCATCGTCTACAAGGTCAGCAGCGAAGAGGAGGCCGTCGAGCTCGCCAACGACACCCCCTTCGGTCTGGGCGCCGCCGTGTTCTCGACCGATATCGCCCGTGCCGAGCGCGTCGGAGACCAGATCGATTCCGGCATGGTCTTCCTCAACGCTCCGGAGGGAACACGCGAATACCTGCCCTTCGGCGGAGTCAAGCGCTCCGGCGTCGGCCGGGAGCTCGGACCGCTGGCGATGGACGAATTCGTCAACAAGCAGCTCGTGTACAAACAGGACTGATCGGTACGCGCGGAGCCCGCGAATCCGGGTTCCGATCGTGACCGGGTTGTGATCGCCGTCAGGGCGCTGTCTTCTATCGGGAGACAGCGCCCTGATTGTATGCTGAGAACACGCACAGCCAATTCTCATAAATCTCAGCGGGAGGTTTTCCCATGTCGGCACCGAAGCCGTCAACCCAGGTCAACGCCGCAGCCTCAAAAGGGATCATGCGGCCGGTCAACCGATTCCTCGAACAGTGGATTCCCTCGGCCCTGACCTTCGCCATCGTCCTCACCCTCATCGTCGCCGTCCTTGCGTTCATCTTCACCGATGCGGGCCCGACCGATGTCGTCACCGGCTGGGGTGAGGGACTGGCCGGACTGCTCGAGTTCATGACACAGATGTGCCTGATCCTCCTGCTCGGCCACATCCTCGCCAACACCGGACCCGTGCGGAAACTGCTGGCCCGGCTCGCCCGCGTCCCGGGCAACGCCACCTTCGCCTATGTCTTCGTCTTCCTCGTCGCCGCACTCGCCAGCCTCATCACCTGGGGCCTCGGCCTCGTCGTCGGCGCTCTGCTCGCCCGTGAGATCGCCGTGCAGTCGCGCGAGCGCGGCATCAAGGTCCACTTCCCGCTGCTCGTGGCCGCCGGATACTCCGGATTCGTCGTCTGGCATATGGGTTATTCGGGATCGGGCCCGCTGACCGCGGCCACCCCTGACTCCTTCCTCTCCGAATCCCTCGGCGGGCAGACGGTTCCCGTGTCAGAGACGATCTTCGCCGGCTGGAACCTGCTGGCCATCGCCGGCGTCATCATCGTCTGTGGTCTCCTCTTCTTCCTCGTCGCACCCAAGGCCGGTGCCCCCGTCTACGAATTGCCCGCCTCGGTGAGCTCGGAGACGCAGTCGCAGGCCGACAATGAGGTCGTGACACCGGCCGATCGCATCGATGCCTCGCGCATCCTCACCCTCATCATCGGTCTGGCGCTCGTCGTCTACCTCGTCATCCACTTCGCGCAGGGCGGGGGACTGACACTCGACATCGTCAACTGGTCGTTCCTCGCGCTCATCCTGCTGCTCGTGCGCAATCCCTTCGAACTCATCCACCTGACGAAGGAGGCGGCGTCGAATGTCGGCGAGATCCTCCTGCAGTTCCCGCTCTACGCAGGAATCCTCGGCATCATGTCGACCACCGGACTCATCGCGGTGTTCTCCGACGCCATCGTCTCGATCGCGAACCCGGCCTCGTTCGGGGTCCTCGCGCTCATCTCGGCAGGACTCGTCAACTTCTTCGTCCCCTCCGGCGGCGGACAGTTCGCCGTACAGGGCCCGATCATGCTCGATGCGGCCAACCAGCTCGGCGTCGACCCGTCGATCGCGATCATGGCCGTGTCCTACGGCGACCAGTGGACGAACATGCTCCAGCCGTTCTGGGCGCTGCCTGTGCTCGCCATTGCCGGTCTGAAGATGCGTGACATCCTCGGCTACACCGTCATCACATTCCTCGGCGCAGGGGTGGTGATGGCGGCCGCCCTGCTCTTCGTCTCCCTCTGAGCCCCGCCTCGGCGAGGATGAGCCGCTGATCTGCAGAATCGCGTGGCACAACAAGACAAAAGACCGGAAGTGTCTATGTGGTAGCCTCCATTGTTGGCCGTCCCCGTGGAACGGGGGATTCGGCGAGGACGGAATTCCATTCAGCAGCAGCCGTTGATCATGCCCGGTTGAGCACGCCGTTCGACCGGGTCCGATGCCACGACGCAACAGCGTCCGGATAAGGAGCACAACCATGTCAGCATCAGTCGACACCCCGCCGGGTGAGCCGAAGGGAGAGGCGAAGGGCACGATGAAGCCGTCGCTTCCGCCCGTGAATAAGCGAGTGTTCGCGGCCGCGGCCCTGGTGGCGATCGCCATCACCGTATGGGCTCTGATCTCACCGACCAACGCCGAGGCGGTCCTCGGCGCCGTCGTCGGCTGGACCTCCGATTGGTTCGGGTGGTTCTACGTTCTCCTCGTCCTCGCCGTCCTCGTGTTCGTCATCTACCTGGCGGCCTCCCGCTACGGAAACACGAAGCTCGGCCCCGAACATTCGAAGCCCGAATTCGGTCTCGTCGCCTGGGCGTCGATGCTCTTCGCCGCCGGCATCAGCACCGACCTCATGTTCTTCGCCGTGGCCGAACCGGTCACGATGTACCTCACCCCGCCGAGCACGGAGCCAGAGACGGTCGCCGCCGCCCGCGAATCCACCGTGTGGGCGCTGTTCCACTACGGCCTGAGCGGTTGGGGACTCTACGCCCTCATGGGTATGGCTCTGGCCTACTTCGCCTACCGGATGAACATGCCCTTGGCGATCCGCTCGGCGCTGGCCCCGATCTTCGGCAAGCGTGTCCATGGTGCTCTGGGCGAGACGGTCGATTTCGCTGCCCTGCTGGGAACGATCTTCGGCGTGGCCACCTCGTTGGGCATCGGCGTCGTCATGGTCAACGTCGGCCTCAACACGGTCTTCGGGATCCCGATCGGCACCGCTACCCAGGTCGGCATCGTCGTCGTCGGTGTCGGAGTCGCCACGCTCTCGGCGGTCTCGGGTGTGGATAAGGGCATCAAGTTCCTCTCCGTCCTCAACGTCGTGCTCGCCATCGCGCTGAGCTTCTGGGTGCTCGTGGCCGGAAACACGCAGTTCCTGCTCAACGCCTTCGTCCTCAACATCACGGATTTCGTCCGCCTGTTTCCGAACATGGCCGGTCAGACCTTCGCCTTCGAAGACACCGGCACATGGATGACCGACTGGACCCTGTTCTTCTGGGCCTGGTGGATCGCCTTCGCTTCGTTCGTCGGGCTCTTCCTCGCCCGCATCTCCCGCGGACGCACGATCCGCCAGTTCGTACTGGGCACCCTGACGATTCCGTTCATCTACATCTTCATGTGGATCTCGATCTACGGAAACTCGGCCCTGGACATCATCCGCAACGGTGATGTGAAGTTCGGCGAAGCGGTTATGGTCAACCCCGAAGGCGGCTTCTACGACCTGCTCTCCCGCTACCCGGCCTTCTTCCTCATCGCGGGTCTGGCCACGCTCACGGCTCTGCTGTTCTACGTCACCACCGCGGACTCTGCGGCCCTGGTGATGGCGAACCTGTCGTCGAATCTGCGCAACCCCTCCGAGGACGGTCGCGCCGGTCTGCGCATCTTCTGGGCCGTGCTCACCGGTGCCCTGACGGTGGCGATGCTGCTCGTCGGAGGCATCGGCGCCCTGCAGAGCGCGACGGTGATTATGGGCCTGCCCTTCGCCTTCGTCGTCATCCTCGTCATGATCGGCCTGTACAAGGCACTGCGGGTGGAGGCGAACCGCGTCGACAGCGTCGATACGACCCTGCCAGGTTCTCTGGCCCGTCGCTCCCGGGGTCCCGGTCACGAGACCTGGCAGCGTCAGCTCGGCCGGGTGCTGTCCTTCCCGAATCGGGCGCGCGCCGAGGAGTTCGAGCAGAAGGTCCTCATCCCCACCCTCCACGAGGTGGCTGCAGAGATGGAAGACCGCGGAATCTCGTCGCGCTGCGGTCGCGTCGATAACGAAGGCGTGTTCGTCGACGACGGCGAACTCTTCCAGTTCGAGGTCGACGGAGACGGGGAGTACCCGTTCCGCTATCAGGTGTGGCCGCACAAGGTCAGCGTGCCGTCGTTCGGTGGAATGGTTCCCCGCGGAACCGGCGAGGACTACTACCGGATGGAGGTCTACCTCGACGGAGGCACCGGTCAGGGCTACGACATCATGGGCTTCTCGAAGGAGCAGATCATCGCTGACGTGCTCGACCAGTACCAACGCCACGTCGAATTCCTCCAGCTGCAGGAGAACATCATCCACCGCGACGACTGAATTGCGGCTTCCGGACGACTGAATGTCACCGGGTGAGAACGACGTCCGGGATCTCGGCCTGACGGCCGGTGGTCCCGGGCGTCGTCATTTCTCCGCACGCACGGTGCCCACGGTGCGGGTGATGTCAGCCCGACGCGATACGGTTTGAGGATGGACGACGAATCACAGCCGAGCTCACTTGGGGGAGCCGTCATCGGCGATGACGGGCTGGCTCGCACCCCGTGGGCATACGGTGACCCGATGCTGTTGGACTACTACGACAGCGAATGGGGTCTGCCCATCCACGACGAGGCCGGCCTGTTCGAGCGGATGAGCCTCGAAGGTTTCCAGGCCGGATTGTCGTGGCTGACGATCCTGAAGAAGCGGGAGCGATTCCGTGAGGTCTTCGCCGGATTCGATCCCGACGCCGTTGCCCGATTCGGCGACGACGAGGTCGAACAGCTGCTGACCGATCCGGGGATCATCCGCCACCGCGGCAAGGTCGAAGCCTGCATCAACAATGCTGCGCGAGTGATCGACCTGCGTGACGACGGCGGCCTGGATGCCCTCCTGTGGTCGTACCAGCCTGCGCAGACGCCGCGACCGCGCACAGTCGCCGAGATCCCGACGACCGGACCGGAATCTGTGGCCCTGTCGAAGGCACTGAAGAAGAAGGGCTTCCGCTTCGTGGGACCGACGACGATGTATGCGCTGATGGAGGCCATCGGCATGGTCGATACGCACGTGCTCGATTCCCACCGCCGAGGCGCTTCCGGAGTGTGGTCGCAATGAACGACATCCGCGTCTCCGCGCTCGCGCTCCTCCACCCGCAGCGCCGGGAGCTGCTCATGGTGCGCAAGACCGGGACCAGTTCCTTCATGCTGCCCGGCGGCAAACCCGAAGAGTCAGAGACTGCTGAGGACACCATCGTGCGTGAGATCGCCGAGGAGCTCGGACTCGATCTGGACCGGCACCGGCTGCGCGCATTGGGAACGTTCGCTGCCGCGGCGGCGAACGAGGCCGATCACCGTGTCATCGGTGATGTGTTCTGCTACGACGGTGTGCCCGAGGCACTCGACGTCGAGAACATCGAGCACCTGGCCGAGATCGCCGAAGCCGGTTGGTTCCCCATCGACCCGCTGCCCGCAGATACCGATGTCCGCCAGTTCGCGCCGCTGACCCGCGACGAGGTCATCCCGGCACTGCGGGCCGTTCAGAGATCGGCCGGTTGACCGAGTCGAAGGTTCAGCCCCGAGCCTGTCGCGAATAGGCGATGAGTGCCCGATACAGATCGATCGGCGCGCAGTTGGCGCCCTTGGCGAGGGACTTCATGAGTTTGCGATAGGTCTGGTAGTCCATCTGCGCCGGGTTGTCTGTGGGCACGAGGTTGTAGTCGTGCAGCACTATCAGCGCCCGGGAATCCATGATGGAGAACTTCTTCGGATTCACGACGGTGAGCAGAGTGCTGGCCATCGGGATTCCCACTCCGGGAAGCATCTGCAGCAGGGGCAGACGGAAGCGGTTGGGTGTGTCGTCGTCGAGTGCGACGCCGGTGACGAAATCGATGTCATCGGCGGAGATCGCCTCGAGCCCCGGGAGGACTCCGACGGCCTTCCACTCGGCGACCTTGAGGAAGTGCTTGCGTTTGTACGATTCGCGGACCTTCGTCTTCGGGCCGATGTCGCCGAAGATCTCCGATTCGAGGTCCGTGAGGACATAGTGCGGTTCGTATTTGAGGACGAACGCGGTGTCGACGGTGCCGCTGGGAGCGTCGCGGTTGAGTCCCGAGCTGAGTTCCGATGAGTTCATGGACCGATGGTAGGGGACTTTTCTGACGAGCAGGTGAACACTTCTGGGCCGGATGGACGGCAGAGGGGGCGGACAGGGCCGATGGAGTGTCGATGTCGTAACCTCGGACTATGACCCCCGAACACCCGTCTCAGGCGACGTACACCCCGGCCCTGCTGGGCCTGGTGTGGACGGCGATGTTCGGGTTCTCCGCCTTCTTCTTCAGCTATTCGACGATGGTGACGATCGCGGCGACAGACGGGCTGTCGACGGTCACCGGCGGGTCCGTTCTGACGACTATGATGATCGGTGTCATCGTCGCCCAGCCCTTTGCCCCGTGGGCGGGCCGGGTCTTCGGGTTCAAGGCCTCGCTGCTGTTTGCTCTCATGCTGCAGTTCCTCGGCCAACTCCTCGGACTCTTCGTCACCCCGCCCCTGTTGGCGCTCGTCCTCGCCGGACTCTGCGGGGGAGTCGGATTCGGGCTCTTCGTGGTCCTCGCCAACGCGGCGGTTCCGGGGGCGACCGCGCCGGGACGGATCGGCAAGGCGCTGGGCTTCTTCGGTGGGATAACCTCCTTGGCCGCGGCCGTCGGAGCTCCGCTGGGGCTGTGGTTGGTCGAGACGATTCCGATCTGGACCTTCCGCATCATCGTCTGCGCCTGTCTCTTCCTGGCCGTCCCCACTGTGCTCAAATACGTACCCGGTCGGCTGCCTCGGCGAGGGAATGGCGAAGCGGGAGAATCGCCGAGCGGCAACGAGACGGTGGGGGTTCGGCCCGGTCGCAACGAGAAGCGGAGCCTGCGGAAGGTGGGGCGCCGGGCGGGGGAGGCGCTTAGGCTCGTCCTCATGCTGTCTCCGTTCCTCGTCGGCATGATCGTCTTCGGGATCATCGTCGGCTTCGGGCCGGGCGAAGATGTCGCTGTGGCGGCACTGTTCATCGCCGGGATGCAGATATCAGCGGTCATCGGACGCTTCGTCGTCGGGGCTGTTTCGGACAACTTCCCGCCGTTCGCCCTCAACATCTTGGGACTCGTCCTGACGGCGATCGGGCTGGTCTGCGCTGTCGTCTCCTATGGTGGGACGCTGTTCATCTCGATGCTCATCATCGGACTGGGATTGGGCGCCATGCAGTCGGCAAGCCTCGTCATGGCCTTCGCTTCAGTCAGTTCGCCGAGCCGGGCCAGCGTCGCGTGGAATATGAACTTCGACATCGGGCTGGCCGTCGCCGGTGTGGTCGGCGGGCTCGGCTTCACCTATCTCGGCTCGTCGTCGACCTTCCTGGTGTGTGCTCTGATTCTGCTGTTCACCGGTGCCCTGTCGTGGATCGCGCGGACTCTGCAGATGCGGAACAACGGGCATGGCTGAAGCAGTCAGCGCTGGGCAGGGTCCGGAGCTGTCGAGGGACCGGATCGGCACCTGAAGTGCCCTGGGATCACTTTCCGGTCGTCTTCTGCTGTCCCGGTTCGAGTCCGTGGGAGTTCTTGATGAAGAACGCACCGATGACGCCGAGGATACCCACGCAGGCAGCGACGAAGAACGCGACGTTCGCGCCGTGGACCAGGCCCGCCATGCCGTAGGTCTCAGGGTTCCGTGCGGCCGAGGTCATGATCGTCACGAGCACTGCTGTGCCGACCGAAGCGGCGATCTGGCGAAGCGTGTTGTTCAGGGCAGTGCCGTGGGGGATGAGATGCGAGGGCAACTGGTTGAGCGCGGCCGTGGTCACCGGCATCATCACCATGGCGACACCGAACATGCGGACCGTGTTGACGACGGCGAGGTAGACGAACGAGGTGTCCGGTTCCAGGCGGGCGAAGAGGAACGTGGTTCCGGTGAGCAGGACGAAGCCGGCGATCGCGAGCCATTTGGCGCCCACGGCGTCGAACACGCGACCGGTCACCGGCGACATCAGTCCCATCACCGCGGCGCCGGGAAGCAGGACCAGGCCAGATTCCATTGCCGAGAAGTCATTCATGTTCTGCATGTACAGCGGCAGGACCATCATGCCGCCGACCATGACGATGAACACGCACATGCCCAACAGGGTGTTGAGCGTGAACATGCGGTAGCGGAGGATGCGGAACTCGAGGATCGGCTGTTCGAGTTTGAACTGCCGGGTGATGAAGAACGTCAGCGTGATTACGCCGACGACCAGTGGGATGAGCACCTCGGCGCTGAGCCAGCCGGCATCACCGGCGGTGCCGAAGCCGAACAGCAGTCCGCCGAAGCCGAGTGTGGAGAGGATGATCGAGAGGACATCGAGTCGGGGGAAGGTGCGTTCGGTGACGTTCTTGAGCAGGAAATAGGCGACTATGAGATCGATGATCGCGATCGGCAACATCATGTAGAACAGCGTCTGCCATGGCAGGTGATCGACGATCCAGCCGGAGAGGCTGGGGCCGATGGCCGGGGCGAAGGCGATGACGAGGCCGAAGGTGCCCATGGCCGAGCCGCGCTTCTCGACGGGGAAGATCGCGAACAGGATCGTCTGCATGAGCGGCATGATGATGCCGCCGGCCGAGGCCTGGATGACGCGGCCGATGAGCATCACCGGATAGACCGGGGCGATCGCGCAGACGAGGGTGCCGACGATGAACAGGCCCATGGCGGTGAAGAACAGGCCGCGCGTCGTGAACTTCTCGATGAGGAACGCGGTCACCGGGATCATGATGCCGTTGACGAGCATGAAGCTCGTCGTCACCCACTGTGCGGCGCCGGAAGTGATGTCGAAGTAGTGCATGAACGCCGGCAGTGCGGTGTTGAGCAGCGTCTGGTTGAGGATGATGACGAACGCGCCGGAGACGAGCACCGCAAGTACGAGGTTCCGGTTGACCGGGGTGCCTTCTGCCGGGTCCTTCTGAATGTCGTCTCCGTTCGCCAATGGCATCCCCTCACCCGTTCGTCGTCTGCGTTTCTTCTCGTCCTTCAGCGACAGCCCGCTTGCCGCGGTGTGCTGAATCGGCCCCTCTTCGCGCCCGGAAAAAATTCCTTGGTTATATAACCGCTTCATGCAGTTTAACGCACGACCCTCGCCGAGGTGGTCCCGGGTCGGTGTGAGATTCGCTGAGTTCATCGTCCGGCCCGGTGACGGATACCCGCCGTTGGTGCGGAACATCTGCCGCTGGTGCGGAACTGCCGCGCTGGTGCGGAACATCTGCCGCTGGTGCGGATGATTCCGACCGCGGACCCACAGGGGACCGCGGTCGGAATCATGACGGTCGGCCGCCTCGGTGAGGGGTCAGGTCAGGCGAGTGGCCGGCGACTGCGTCTTGTTGGGGTCGGTCTCCGGCAGGTCGCCGAGGATGTCGTCGATACGGGAGAGGACGTCCGTGTCGAGGGCGACCCCGGCCGCCGCGGCGTTCGAGGCGATCTGCTCGGGGCGGGAGGCGCCGACGAGGGCGCTGGCGACGTTGTCGTTGGCCAGCACCCAGGCGATTGCGAGCTGCGCCATCGTGATTCCGAGCTCGTCGGCGATCGGTTCGAGCTTCGCCACGGCCGTGAGCTTATCGTCGTGAAGATAGCGGCTCCTGATCGATTCAGCGCCGCCGCCGTCCTCGTCGGTCGCGCGAGATCCGGCAGGCACCGGCTGGCCGGGCTTGTATTTGCCGGTCAGCGCACCTTGGGCGATCGGGGACCAGACGATCTGCGAGATGCCGAGTTCCTTCGAGGTCGGAACGACCCGTTCTTCGATGACGCGCCAGAGCATGTTGTACTGCGGCTGGTTGGACACGAGCTGGATGCCGAGGTCGCGGGCCAGGTGGTGGGCGGCGCGCAGCTGGTCGGCGTTCCATTCGCTCACACCGATGTAGAGAGCTTTGCCGGCGCGGACGATGTCGGCGAAGGCCTGCATCGTCTCCTCGAGCGGAGTCTCGTAGTCGTAGCGGTGGGCTTGGTAGAGGTCGACGTAGTCGGTGCCGAGGCGGCGCAGCGAGCCGTCGATTGACTCCATCATGTGCTTGCGCGACAGACCGGTGTCGTTGTGGCCCTTGGACCCGGTGGGGAAGTAGACTTTCGTGAAGATCTCGAGCGATTCCCGTCGTTGGCCCTTGAGCGCGTCGCCGAGGACCTGTTCGGCGACGGTGTTCGCGTAGACGTCGGCGGTGTCGAAGGTGGAGATGCCCGCGTCGAGGGCGGCGTGCATGCACTTGGTGGCGGTGTCGTTCTCCACCTGCGAACCGTGTGTGAGCCAGTTGCCGTAGGTGATCTCGGAGATCTTGAGTCCGCTGTTTCCCAGATATCTGTGTTCCATGACCTCAGCCTACGACCGGGCGGGGGAGTGGGGAACCCCTCGCCGAGGCTGCGGTGGCGCAAGTGGTGAGTGCGCGGCGGGTGATCGTGGTGAGTACGCGACGCACGAGGTGAGTGCGCGGCTGGCGCGTGCGGCCCCGGAGCGGCCCCGGCACGGTTTGAGTCAGGAAGCACTGTTTCAAATCAGTGCTTCTCGACTTAAAGCGTGCCGTGAAGAATACGCCGCTCGGAAGGCTCTGCTCGCCCTGGAGCGGGCCGCCAAGAGGAGTAGTCGGTGCGTCAGTGCGCCGGGCCGGCGTTCTCCGCGATGTGTCCCTGCAGGGTCTCGGCGAAGGCCGCGGAGTCCCCGGCCCGTAGATGCGCGACGAGGTCTTCGTGTTCGGCGATGAGTTCGTCCGACCGATCGAGCAGGTGTCGGCTGTTCATGAAAAGGGTGAATCGGTGCCGGTCGGAGAGCAGTGAGTACATCTCGAGCATCACCTGGTTGTCCCCTGCCTCGACGAAGCCGCGGTGGAACTCCAGGGTGAGCTCGATGAAACGGGCGACATCCCCCTCGGCGAAAGCGGCCCGATGCTGCGTGATGAGACCACCGAGTTTCTCCGCCAACCGTTGCCGCATGGGTTCGGATGCCCGCTCGACAGCGGTCGTCTCGAGGACATAACGGGCATCGGCGAGCTCGAACACCGTGCGTTCGTCGATGCCCTGGACGATCGCGCCGCGCTTGGGATAGATGCGAATCCACCCTTCGTCCTGCAGCCTGGCCAGGGCCACCCGCACCGGGGTGCGGCTGACCCCGATCTCGGTGGCAAGGGCCGCCTCGCCGAGCATCGTCCCGGGCACGTGTTCGCCGTCGAGGATCTGGCCGCGGATGTGGGAATACGCGCGTTCGGCCGCGCTCGGCGCCTTCGTCTGCGCACTCATTTCTCGGCGCCCCGACCCCTCGGAAGGCGTGCCTGTTCGCTCCCGGCGCGGCCTCGAGCGTGGGCGCTCGTGCCGGCGCCCGGCTGGGCGGTCGCAACCTCATCCGGCTGCGACGGCGCTGCTGGCTCTTCGTCGGCCTCCCCGGCGAGGGCCGGTGCGCGGCGTCCCGGCCAGCTCATCAGCGGGATCGCGCGGATCGAGAATCCGACGGCGATGAGCAGGACGAATGTGGCCATGAGATTGATCCAGAGGAATCCGCCGGCGCCGAGCACGGACCCGGCCATCGCCGCCATGAGCGCCCCGCCGAGGTTCATCGCCGAGTCCGAAGCGCCCTGCAGCGGCACCTTCGCATGCGCCGGCACCGAGGCGGTGAGCAGGGACGAGCCGCCGATGAGGAACATCGACCACCCGATTCCGAGCAGCGACAGTGCGGTCGACAGCAGCACCATCGACGACTCCGGAGCCACCGCATCGATGACGCCGAGGGCGATCGCGAGGACGAAGATGCCGGCCCCACCTGCGATGACGACGCCCGACCCCCACCGGTCGGCCATCCAGCCGAACACGGGGGACAGGGCGTACATCCCGGCGATGTGGATGCTCACGACGATGCCGATTGCGCCGAGGCTGAACTCCTGGTGATCCATGTGCACCGGGGTCATGACCATCACGTTGGTCATCATCATCTGCCCCGCGATGATCGTGATCATCGCGAACAGCGGCACCGGGCGGGCTAGGGCGAAGCGCAGCGCTTCGCCGAGTTTCATCGGGGCAGCGGCGGTCGCCTCGGTGGTGGATCTGCTGGTCGGGGTGGAACCGCTCACAGAGGCGGAGCCCTTCGCCGAGGCGGCCCCGCCGCTGTCGTCGACCGTGCCCTCGCTGAAGTGGCCGGGATCGTCGACCTCGGGTCCGCCGGGGTGGTCGGTTCCGGCGGCCACCGACTTCGTCAGGGTCGATGCCGACAGTGTCGCCAGTGCGAAGGCGACCATGGAGATGAGGTAGGGCCCGGCCAGGCCATTCATGCCGAGTGTCTCTCCGAGGTGAGCTCCGGGAGCGGTGAAGCTCGGGCCGAGGACGGAGCCGACGGTCGTCGCCCACACCACCAGCGACATCGCACGACCGGCGGCGGCCGGGTCGGCGAGGTCGACGGCGGCGTAGCGGGCCTGGAGGCCCGAGGCGGTTGAGGACCCGCACATCATCATCCCGAGCATGAACAGGGGAAGGAACTGGAAGGCGACGCCGACGAGGACGACCACTGCGCCGAGCGTGCCGATGCCGAAGCCCAAGGTCAGCGCCCTGCGGCGACCGGAGCGGCCGGCGAGCACGGCGAGAGGGTAAGCGATGAGACCGGCTCCGAGGATGACGCTCATCTGCGCGAATCCGGCCATCGACGTCTGTCCGGTGATCTCTTCGGCGAGCAGTCCGCCGACGGCATACCCGGAGGCGATGCCGGCCCCGGAGAGCAGCTGGGCGGTGATGAGTTTGGCTTGTTCGCGGATGTGGCTGGTCATATCGGTCTCACGTTGTCGTGGTGGTCAGGACCCACTCACTCTAATTTGCATCCATCTTGGATACAAGAGTCAGGATGACCGCAGGGCGCGTCGCTTACACCGGGAAGGGAGCATTTCAAGTAGGTTGCCGAGAACGAATCCGCACCCGTGCCCGGCTTCGCCACGGTGATCCAGATCGCCGGTAACAGCTCAAGGTCAAGAGTTCCGCATGGTCAGATACGACCGCGCCGACGACGTCCGCACCATCGCCATCGACAACCGGGACCAGGCGAATGCGCTGACCGAAGAGCTGTTCGGCCAACTCATTGACGCATTCACCGAAGCAAGCGCAGACGAGGTGCTGCGCGCGGTTCTCATCACCTCGGCCGGCGGGCGGGCCCTCTGCCGGGATGGACACGGCACGGTTCGTCCACACATAGTAGCCTGAGTACTTAACGAACGATTGAGGAGGACGCGTGACAGACAACGAGGTCACACCACTGCCCGAGGCCTTCTACCTCCCTCGCGGTGAGAACGAATTCGAATCGACCCGGGCCACGACGAGCCCCTGGGACGAACGCATGCAGCACGGCGGGCCGCCCGCAGCGCTGCTCGCCCGCGCAGTCGAACGCGTTCGCGAAGACGAAGCGATGAGCATCGGCCGGTTGACGATCGACATGCTCGGCCCCATCCCGCAGGGTCGAATCCGCACCGAGGCGACCATCCTGAGACCCGGAAAGCGCATCGAACTCGTCGAGGCCAAACTCTGGGCAGACGACCGGCTCGCTGTCACCGCGACAGCGTGGCGGATGCGATCGACACCCGAATCCAGCGCCGAGGTGACCTCGACGTTCGACACCTCCGCGGTGCCGGAACCGCAGGAGCAAAGGTACTTCCCGGGCATCAGTCGCGACTGGGGCTACGGTCGCGCCATCGAATGGCGCTTCGTCTCCGGCGGCCTCCAGGAGCTGGGGGCGGCCGATGTTTGGGTGCGGCCCCGCATCCCACTCGTCTCGGGGGAGGACACCAGCCCGATTCAGCGCTTCGTCATCGTGGCGGACTCGGCGAACGGAGTCTCTGCGGCTCTGCCGTACGGGGAGTGGACGTTCATCCCACCGTCGTTGACGCTGACGTTTGCCCGCGACCCGCGGTCGGAGTGGCTGAACATGAACGTCCGCACTCATGTCGGCCCCGACGGTCGCGGTGTTGCCAACGGCCACCTGGCCGACGAGATCGGCTACGTTGGAGCCGTGACCCAACCGTTGCTCATCGCGCGGCTCTGAGGCTGGCCTGACCGCGTGGAATTCCTCGGGCTCGTCCTCATCGGCTGCCTCGTCGGCCTGACCACCGTGCTCTTCGGGTTCGGCGGAGGCTTCGTCACGGTCCCGATCATCACCCTGGTCGATGCGGACCTCGGACAGGACACGGCGCGGGTGGCGGCGGCCACCTCGGCGCTGGTGATGCTCGTCAACGCAATCGTCGCGACGGTGTCGACGAAACGATCCACGCTCGCCCACCTGACGGGGCGGTGGTGGCTGCTTGGACTGCTCGCGCTCGGGGGAGGACTGGGTGCGTTCGCGGGAAGGTTCGCTCCGGAAGTGCTGCTGCAGTGGGGGTTCGTCGCGTATATCGCGGCCACGGCCATCGATCTGCTCGTTCGGCCCGGGTTCTTCCGGCGTAAGAGCGTGGTCTTCGCCGCGCCCGCAGGCGATAGAGGCGTCGGCGACGGGACACGCGGGGGCGGCGTGGTGGCCGGTGCGCCCGGTGAGCCCAGTGAGGGAGGCCGCGGAATCGCAGCGGTCCGGGGTGTGCCGATCGGTGGGCTGGCGTCGTTCCTCGGCGTCGGCGGATCGGTGATGACGGTGCCGATGATGCGCCGATCCGGGGCGACGATGACCGTGGCCACGACCCTGGCCAATCCGCTGACCTTGGTGATCATGAGCCCGGCCGTGCTCGTGACGATCCTGACCCCGGCCGCGATCGACGCCCCGGGCATCGTGGGATCACTCGACCTGGTGGCGGCCGCGGCGCTGCTCATCGGCGGACTGCCGATCATCGTGTTCCTGCGCCGCCGGGTGCCGAACATCCCCGAATTCCTCCACGCCTGGGGCTATTTCGTGCTGCTTGTGGCGGCCGGTGTGGTCGTCGCCGTGGCGTGATGGGCGGGCGCCGACCGCGCACGCTAGCGTCGACCGCTCACCTCAGCTACGTTCGTGCTCACCGACCGCTCACCTTAGCGTCGACCGCTCGCCGTATAGTTTGTGCGCTCGACGCTAAGGTGAGCGGTCGGCGAGGGGTATGCCAGAGAATATGCTCAGTTGTCCCAGCGGCGCCTGCGCAGGATGGGCGGCAGGCCGAAGTAGATCGGCGGGCGGGCCGATGCAGTCAGCGGTAACGGCATTGCTGTTGAGTTGTTGTCAGCGTCCATTTTGATTCCCGGTTCCGGCGCTGCGCCCGCGGTGGCATCTTCATCGCTTCCGCTCGCTCCCAGCGCCCACGCGCTCTCCCAGCTGATGAGCTCGCCGGCGTGGCAGACGGGGTCGCCTTCGCTCGACGGCGGCTCGGCCCACATCCACAGGTTGATTCCGTACTCCATGAGGACGAGCTTGTTGCCGGCCTCCCGCGACGAGTTCTCGTTGACCAGCGCCGCCCGCAGCGTCGCCGAGGCGTCCTCGAGATCCGTCCACCCGTCCTGCCGGTGCGGCAGGAACACCCACGTCCCCGCGAGGACGCGATCGGGCACAAGATCGTCGAGCCCGACGATCTCAACCGAGACCCCGCAGGCATCGAGCATCTCCCCGAAGCAGGCACGGGCCACCTCGGGGGAGGGTGCGGTGATGAGCAGTCGGGTCGCCTCGGAGCGCACTTCATCCAGCGAGAGGTGGGTGAACGAATTCGCCCGCATCGACCCGAGCACCTGCGTCCAGTGCCCCGGCACCGTCCCGTCTGCCAGGAACCCGCTGGTGCGCGGGCGCTCCTCATCATGTCGCATCGAAAATCCTCCTCGCCGAGGCGGCTCACCGTTCCCTCCCATCATGCACCCACCCGTCGGTCGGACTGCCGCGTAGCTAACGAAAGGGACACGTTCCTGCCGACTGTATATCATCGTCGCACCGCCGGCTCTACACTGATCTGAGTGGATCGAGCAGCGGCTTCGCCGGCTCGGTCCACGACCACGTCTGAACCACCTCGCGCCACCAGCGAGCCTGCACGCCCGAAAGCCCACGCACTTGTTCTCTTCCTCACGCCGCACACTCGCGGCACTCGCAGCAGTCCTTTCCCTCGGCCTCTTCTCCGGATGCGCCGAGGATGCCCAGCCGACCGTCGACACCGCCTCATCGAGCACGGCCGACCCGAAACCGACCCGTGACGCCTCGACGTCATCCGCCGAAGCACCTGCGCCGGCATCATCCGACAGCGACGGCGCCGGCGACGACGGCGAAAGCGGGGGAAGTGAGGGCCATGCGGGCAGCGCAGCGACGGGGACCGCCTCGGCGATGTTGGACGAACTCACGGTCAAGGGCCGGGCCCCGAAGACCGGCTACGACGGTGACCTGTTCAAATGGCGGTCGGACACCGACCACAACGGCTGCGACACCCGCAACGACGTGCTCCGCCGCGACCTCACGGACATCACTCTCAAGGCCAGAACTCACGGCTGCATTGTTCTGGCGGGGACCCTCGCCGATCCCTACAAAGGCGAGACCTACAACTTCGACCGCTCCGTGAACGCCGTCGACATCGACCACGTCGTCGCCCGCTCGAACGCCTGGCAGACCGGGGCGTTCGAATTCGACGAGGAGACTCTCAAGGAATTCGGCAACGACCCCGTCAACTTGCTCGCTGTGAGTTCGAGCCTCAACAGGCAGAAGGGCGATGGCGACGCCGCGACCTGGCTGCCGCCGAACAAGCAATACCGCTGCGAATACGTCGCCCGACAGATCGCCGTGAAACACAAATACGAGCTGTGGGTGGTCCCAGCGGAGAAGGCCGCCATGGAGCGCGTCCTCGGCACGTGCGACGACCAGGCCGCCTTCACCGAGGATGCCGACTGGCCTGGCCCCGGTGACGGTGACGTGGTCGCCACGGAGGAAGAGACCCGCCCCGCGAAGCAGAGCCCGTCCGGTTCAAGTTCGACAGGGTCCGGCTCGTCTGCAAGCGGAGCATCCGGCGGTTCGTCGAGCGGCTCGTCATCGAACTCGTCGATGTATTTCGAGAACTGCACGGCCGCCCGCGAAGCCGGTGCCGTACCCGTTCGCCGAGGTGACCCCGGATACGGCTCGCACCTCGACCGGGACGGTGACGGAATCGGCTGCGAATAGCCGATACCGCAGCCAACGAACGGAACGCGCACGGACTTTGGGTACGCTGTCGAACGGCCGCCTCGGCGGGGGCGGTGTGCACGTGGTCACACTCGCTCGGTAATCTGAAGTCGAACACCGTCGCAGCTGCGCCTGCCGACGGTCGCCACGATCATCGACGATGAGGAGATTCCCATGTCCGGACTCGATACTGCCCTGACTCCGCTGCGCTTCCTCGAGCGCTCGCTCGAGGCTCACCCGGATCGGAAGGCGATCGTCGACGGCCCCCGTCGCTTCACCTACAGGCAGATGGCCGAGACCGTCCAGAACCTCGCCGAAGGACTCGTCCGCCGTGGACTGCAGCCCGGGGACACGGTCGCCGTGCTCGCCCCCAACAGCGCCGAGGCGCTCATCGCCCACTACGCGGTCCCGCTGGCAGGCGGCGTGCTCGTCATGCTCAACACCCGACTGGCTCCGCCCGAGGTCGAGTACATCCTCGGCCACAGCGAGGCGAAATTCCTCTTCGGCGATGCCGGACTCCTCCAGCCGGTCATCGATGCCGGGGCTGCGAACGCCGTCGACACGATCGTCGTCCACCCCGACGAAGACGGCACCCCAGGTGAGGTGGCCGCCGCGGATCTGCGCGTGGAAGCGTATGCCGACTGGACCGCCTCGGCGCCGGAATCACCCCGCGCTTATGAAGTCGAAGACGAGACCGCGACGATCACCGTCAACTACACCTCGGGCACGACGGGTCGGCCGAAAGGCGTCATGTACACCCATCGCGGGGCGTACCTGAACTCCCTCGGCGAGGTCGTCACGCAGGGCTTCGCGCCACTGACGAAATACCTGTGGACGCTCCCGATGTTCCACTGCAACGGCTGGTGCACGACCTGGGCGCTGACCGCGGTGTCGGGCACGCACGTGTGCATCCGAGCCGTGCGCGGGCCCGAGGCCTGGCGGCTCATCGACGAAGAGAAGGTCACGCGGATGGCCGGTGCTCCCGTCGTGCTCAACACGATCGCCGGGGCCGAGGAAGCCCACGACCTGGGTGGATCGCTGTCGATCACCACGGCCGGCGCCCCGCCGTCGCCGACGACGATCGCCCTCCTCGAAGGCCTCGGCATCGAGGTCATCCACGTCTACGGACTCACCGAATCCTACGGCCCGTACTCCTCATGCGAACCGCAGCCCGAATGGACCGGTCTGCCGGTCGAGGAGCGCGCGAAGCTGAAGTCCCGACAGGGGATCGGCATGATCAGCGCCGAGCGCATGCGCGTGGTCGAGCTGCGCGACGACGATGTCCTCACCGACGTGCCCCGCGACGGGGTGACGATGGGAGAGATCGTCATGCGCGGCAACAACGTCATGAAGGGCTACCTGAACGCGCCTGAGGCCACCGCCGAGGCGTTCCGCGGCGGCTGGTTCCACACCGGTGACCTCGCCGTCATGCACGAGGACGGATACGTCCAGATCCTCGACCGCGCCAAGGACATCGTCATCTCCGGCGGAGAGAACATCTCCACGATCGAGGTCGAGCAGGCCCTCGTCGCCCATGAATCCGTCGCCGAGGCGGCCGTGGTCGGAATGCCCGACGAGAAGTGGGGACAGCGACCGTTGGCCTACGTCGTCCTTGCGCCCGGCACCGAGGTGGCCGAAGCCGATCTCATCGCATTCGTCAAGACCCGAATCGCCTCCTACAAGGCCCCGGCCGGGGTCGAATTCGTCGACGAGCTGCCGACGACGTCGACCGGCAAGATCCGCAAGAACGCCCTGCGGGAGATGGCGGGGAGCTGAGTGTCCTGGGCGAGGCTGGGGAGGGTCATTGATCAGATCCCTTGCAAAGGCGCACTCCAAGAGTGACTAACTTGTTCCATGGTGAGGCGCAACCAGCAAAAGAAGCGTGATGAGGCGCGAGCGAAGAAGAAGGCCGAAGAGCAGGTCGTCGAAGCGGCCGGAAACTATGTGCCGCTATCACGGGACGAGTGCCAAGAGCGGTCGTATACGGCTGAGCTGGGAAGCGGAGGGTTGCTTTGACTGAACTCACGTGCAGCCACCGCCGTGTGTGCTGTGCCTGTTAATGACAACGACAGGGGAGAGTCGGACGCGTGTCGGCAATCGTCTATTCGACCGGTTTGTTGGCGTGCGGCGACCATCTTTTCCACAACCGAGACGTCTGAATACGGCTAAGCAAAACTCTCGCCATCGGCAATCCGGCAGAGCCAGCACGCGGATTTTCCGGTCGGCGTGCCTTAGCTTTCTTCAACTGCCGAGGAAGTCTACAGAAGCGCGTGCCGAGCGACCGCCAACGTCATCAGATTTCTGTGAAATCTACTCCATTTGGGGGACGTCAAATGGGGTGCCGGAAGCATACGATCCTCGAGGCCATCTAATGATACACGAAAATAAGGCAACTGAATACATGGTAGAAACGAGAGCAGGGCGATTGAAC
>NZ_JBQDYQ010000039.1:0-29359 GCF_052105255.1 Brevibacterium sp. | reverse complement strand
GCAAGGTAATGAGTGAGGTTGTCAGCAAGGTCGCGAGTTTCCACACCAGGTTGCTCAGCCCCCGTCAGGTAGCAATTGAGGGGGTGGAACGGGTGAGGAGTCGACGCAGCTGATTGCGACGGCGGGTCAGGCCCCAGCCGGCGACCTTCGTGAACGCTTCGGTGATGATCGAGCCGCTCATCTTCGATTCGCCGAGTTCGCGTTCGACGAAGACGATGGGCACCTCGGCGACCCGGAACCCGGCCTCGACGGTGCGATAGGTCATGTCGATCTGGAAGCAGTACCCCTGCGACTGGACGTCGGAGAGATCGAGCGCCTCGAGCACAGCCCGGTTGTACGCACGGAATCCCGCCGTTGCGTCCTTGACTCCCAATCCCATGACCGCGTTGACATAGACGTTCGCGCCACGGGAGAGGAAGAACCGGGATTTGGGCCAGTCGACGATCTCTCCGCCCGGAACCCATCGGGATCCGATGATGAGGTCTCCTCGGCCCTCCGCGGCGGCGTCGAGCAGCTGCCCCAGGTCGAGGGATCGGTGTGAGCCGTCGGCGTCGAACTCGCAGATGATCTCGTAGTCGCGTTTCAGCGCCCATTCGAATCCGGCGATATAGGCCTTGCCGAGGCCGGACTTCTCGGTGCGGTGAAGGACGGTGATCCGGGGATCGGACGCAGCCTGCTCATCCGCCCACTCCCCCGTTCCATCCGGGGAACCGTCATCGACGATGAGGACGTCGACATCGGGCTGCTGTTCGAACAGTCCGGCCAGAGTCACGGGGAGGGCGAGACGTTCGTTGAAGGTGGGGATGACGACGAGAATCTTGGAAAGCACGCACTCCACGATACGCGGTAGTCGCCCCGGACAATGAGTCGACACCCCCGCCTTCGGACCACGCTGCCACGGCAGCGAGTTATCTATTGACGGGAGTGCCGACTCCATCCCGCACCAAGCGGAATGCTCACGTCGAATCTAGTGGCCTAGCGAGCCTTCGCAAAATCGCCGTGACCTGGGCTGATAACTGAAACCCGAGGTCACAGGCTCAGACAGAGGAAAGAAAATTTCGCGCTATCGGCGTGTCGGCTCGACAGGCCTGACCCGGCTGAGAAGTCAGCATGCCTCCATGTTCAGCAGCTTCGGATCAGAATTCCACACGGGTGGGCAGAGCCACATCCGGAGACAGCTCGGGAAGCCCCGGAGTCCCGGACCGTGGATCGGTGCTCCAGGCGGCGACGCGCGGGTCGGCGACCTGAACGACGAGACGTTCGACCTTCCACCGCACGATATCGGCATCGGCTCCGGGCGCGAGGACTCCCCCCTCCGGGTGTCCGGCCGCACGATGAGCGAAGCGGGTCGCCGCGTTGAACGCGGCGCGCGCACCGATGCCTCCGTCGCCGACGACGGCATCCCGCACTCCTGACCAGGGTGAGGTCTCGGAATGGCTGAAGGACACCTGCGCCCCGGCCGCCAGCAGCTGTGCCAGCGGCTGCGGCCGTGCAGGGTCGAGCGTGATGGCGATACCGCTGCGGCCGAGGGACTGCACCTGCTCGTCCGGAACGGCGAAGTCCAATCGCAGACGGTAACCGTGACGCTGGGCATGGGCGGCATCGGCACGAAGAAACTCGAGCACTCCGGTGAGCTGCTCATTCGAATCGACGAGGATGAACAGGCTCAACGCCGGCAGCTCCTCGAGCGCGAGGAGATCCGATGCGGCGATCGACGCACGTCCGGCTTCGACAGAACCGGAGCCCAGCTGCGGGTAGTCGACGATCGACAGTCCGTCCGGTGCGTCGGCAGCGAACTGCGCAATCTGCTCGGCGCTGCCGATCGCGTGCACATGGGTGAAACCCTGCGCGTAAAGGTCGGCCGCCGTCGGGACAGATTCGTCGACGATCAGACCGGCGTGGACGAAACCGGGTGTGAGGAAGTCCTCACCGAGGTCGATCGCCTCCGGGTTCAGGGCCTTGGCCGCTTCATCGGAACCGATGAACGAGACCTTTCCGTCCGCATGCCCCAGTGCCGTCGCAAAAGGGTCGGCACTGCTGTAAACATCTCCACCAAAGTACATAGTCACAGCCGACAGGCTACACCGTCGGCCGTGACGGCTACACCAGTGTCAGGAGGGTCAGGTATCGTCACCTGATGTGAAGCCCTTGGTTCTGCTCGATACGCCAGCTCTGTACTATCGCGCCTTCTATTCGGTGCCGGATTCGATCGTCAATGCCGACGGTCATCCGGTCAACGCCGTGCGCGGGGTGCTCGACACCGTTGCCCAGATGGTGCGCCGCTTCGACACCGATCGTGTCGTCGCGACGATGGACGCCGATTGGCGTCCGGGCTTCCGCACTGCGATCATGCCCGAATACAAGGCGGCACGCGTCAAAGATGAGGAAGCCGGTACGGAGATCCCTCCCGAGCTGGCGGTGCAGCTGCCGATCATGAACCGTATCCTCACCGCTGCCGGAATCCCCATCGCCGAGGTGGCCGGAACCGAAGCCGATGACGTCATCGCCACGATGGCCGCCCAATCGACGACCCCCGTGATCATCGTCTCCCCCGATCGGGACCTGCTGGCGCTGCTCGACTCGTCCACCGACGTCAGTGTTCTGCGCCCACGCAAGGGCGGCGAGTGGGAGGCCCTGACCCAGGCGGATCTGCCCAACGCCTACGGAGTGCCCGACGGCACCCGCTACCGTGAGCTGGCAGCTCTGCGGGGCGACCCGTCCGACGGGCTGCCCGGAGCCCCCGGGATCGGGGAGAAGACTGCGGCGACCCTGCTGGGGAACTTCGGTTCCCTCGAATCGATCATCCACGCCGCCAAAGCCGGCGTGAAGACCGGTGGCCTCAGCCCGAAGCGGGCCGCAACGATCATCGAGGTCGAAGAGACCCTGCACAAGACGCTCGAGGTCATGCGCTGTCTGACCGACGTCGACCACGGCATCGACCTCGACAGCGTCCCGAACGGCCTTGACCGCGCCGCAGTCGAGGACGCCGCTGACGGGCAGAACATCCGCCGTTCCGTCGACAACCTCACCAGTGCGCTCGAATCCGTGTCAGGAGCCGACGCTGGCGCAGCCTCGTATGGAGCCGCCTCTCAGGCGGCCGCACAGACCGACACGATCGCGCATCCCAGGAGGTCGACCGAGTCTGCCGAGTCGGCGCCACGGTCGGCCGGGACCGCTTCGTGGGTGCAGTCACGGCTCGTCGGCTTCGACCTCGAGACCACCGGAGTCGAACCGGCCACTGCCCGCATCGTCACCGCCGCCTTCGTCGACTCGCCCGCTCAGGTGCGCACATGGCTGGCAGATCCGGGAATCGAGATTCCGGAATCGGCGCGTGCCGTCCACGGCATCACCACCGAATTCGCTCGAGCCAATGGCGCGGACGCCGCCCAGGTCGTCAGCGAACTGTGTGCAGTATTCACCGCACTCCGAGAAGAAGGCGTCGTCGTCGTCGGGCACAACGTCGTCTACGACCTCAGTGTGATGGCAGCCGAAGTCGCCCGCCATCGACCGGACATCGATTTCGCCTCGATCATCCCCACGATCGTCGACACATTCGTCGTCGACAAGCAGATCGACCCCTATCGCAGGGGAAAACGGACGCTCATCGAGACGGCGAAGAACTACCGCATCGAACTCCTCGACGCCCACGATGCCGCCGCCGACGCTCTGGCCGCTCTGGACATTTCCCGAGCATTGGCCGAAAAGTCCACGGAAATCTCCGCGCTGAGCAACGATGAGATCATGGCCGCACAGGCCGATTGGAAGCGCTCACAGGCGGCAGGACTGCAGGCCTGGCTGCGGAAGAAGGGCAACCCCGAAGCCGTCGTCGACGGTTCGTGGCCGATGTCCTGAACGCTAGACTCGACACCGACGCACCAACGACGAAGGACGACAATGGGATTCTTTTCTCGCCTGCTCAACCGACCCGGCTCTCATGCGGAGAAGACGACAGGTTGGTTCGAGCGCGCCGTCGACGAACTGGACGCGGCCGGGCGCGAATTCTCCGAACTCAGCGATGCCGAACTCACGGAGGCCGCCGGTGAGGTCTTCGCATCGGGCAGCCAGCAGCAGACACTCATCCGCTACTGTGCTCTGGCACGCGAAGCCGGTGAGCGGGTCCTCGACGAACGAGCCTACGACACTCAGCTGCGAGGGCTCGTCGGGCTCCTGCAGGGCAGCATCGTGCAGATGGCCACCGGTGAGGGCAAGACTCTCGTCGGCGCGCTGGCGGCTGCCGGCTACGCACTGCAGGGACGACGCGTGCACGTCGTCAGCGTCAACGACTACCTCGCCGTTCGAGACCGCACTTGGATGAAACCGCTGTTCGACCTCCTCGGCGTGAAATCCGCCGCGATCTCGGGCGCACAGGCCGACGACGAACGCCGTGAGGCCTACCGTGCCGAAGTCGTCTATGCGTCGGTGACCGAGGTCGGTTTCGATGTCCTCCGCGACCGGTTCCTCACCGAGGATGCCGATCAGCGGGTGCCCGAACGCGACGTCGTCATCGTCGACGAGGCCGACTCCGTGCTCATCGACGAAGCACGTGTGCCGCTGGTCCTCGCCGGTTCGGCCAGCGTCCAGGACACCGATGCTGCGATCGCAGCGCTCGTGTCCCGACTCAGCCCGGACACCGACTTCGAAGTCAGTGCCGACCGACATGCCGTCTCACTCACCGACGCCGGAGTCGATAGGGTCGAGGACGAACTCGACGTCGAACTCTTCGGGGAGGACTCCGAGACGCTCGCCGCCGTCAATCTCGCTCTCCACGCCCGGGCGCTGGTCAAACGCGATGTCGATTACCTCGTCGTCGACGGACGCGTCAAACTCATCTCCTCCTCCCGAGGTCGCGTCGCCGAACTCCAGCGCTGGCCCGACGGGCTCCAGGCCGCAGTCGAAGCCAAGGAGAGCCTCGACGCCACCGACAGCGGGGAGATCCTCGACCAGATGACGGTCGAAGAACTCATCCACGGCTATGCGACCGTGTGCGGTATGACCGGCACCGCCCTGGCCGTCGGTGACGATCTGCGCGAATTCTATGGGCTGGAGATCGTGCCCATCGACACTCATCTGCCAGTGATCCGCATCGACGAACCCGATCGCCTGTTCACCTATCAGGAGTCGAAGGAACGCGCGATCGTCGAGGAAGTCGTCGACAATCACGCCCGCAGACGTCCTGTGCTCATCGGCACCTCATCGGTAGCGGAGAGCGAGTCCCTGGCCGAACGGCTGACCGAACGCGGAATCGATGTCGCCGTTCTCAACGCGAAGGACGATTCCCGAGAAGCCGAGATCATCGCGAAGGCCGGAGCGCCGGGCGCCGTGACGGTGTCGACGCAGATGGCCGGTCGCGGTACGGACATCCGACTGGCCGATGCCGACGTCGCCGATGCCGGCGGCCTCCTCGTCATCGGTGCCGGTCGCTATCCGTCATCCCGACTTGATGACCAGCTGCGCGGTCGCGCGGGTCGTCAGGGTGATCCCGGCACGTCTGTGTTCTTCACCAGCCTCGAAGACGAACTGGTCACCAGGGTTCCCGAGATCCAACGCTTCGTCTCCGAGGGTGATGAGACCGGGCTCATCGAATCCAAGCGCGCTCTCGGCCTCATCGAACACGCTCAGCGCATCGCCGAAGGCCAGAACACCGCATTGCATCGCGACACCTGGCGCTTCAATGAGCTCATGGCCAAACAGCGTGAGCTCGTGCTCGACCGCCGCGCCGAGATCCGCAAGGACGACGAACCCGTCGAGCAGCTGCGCAAGGAACTCGGCGACCGGGCCGATGAGATCGCGAAGGAGCACTCGGAGGAGCTGCTGGACTCGGTGCTCCGCGTTGTCATGCTCTTCCACCTCGACGCACGGTGGATCGATCACCTCGCCTTCCTCAACGATCTGCGTGAAGGCATCCACCTGCGCACATTCGCCAGGGAGAAGCCGCACGAAGCGTTCAACACCGAATCGATCCGCGTGTTCTCATCGTTCTGGTCCGATGTCATCGACGATTCGACGGCGACGATCAAGGAGGCGACGATCACCGAGGAGGGTATCGACCTGGAATCGCATGGGCTGAAGCGTCCGTCGTCGACGTGGACCTATCTGACGACGGAGAACGCCTTCGGCTCCGATATCGAGAACATCGTCAAGAAGGTCCGTCGCTGAGACGATGATGTGTGTCTGCGCTCCCCGGGCGGAGAGCGCAGACGCGGTGACCCTCAGGAGTCGGCGACCACTCCGCGCCGGATCGCTTCGATCGTACGACGCACTCGCACTGCGGTCTGTGGGTCGATGACCTCAGCGACCTGACCGAGCAGGTCGAGACTCTGCTTGGCCCATCTGACGAAGTCTCCAGCGGCGATATCGCTGCCCCGCAGTGACTCCGACAGCGTTTTGCCTTCCGTCCACCGGTACATCGGTCTGATCAGCCCGCGATCCGGTTCGTCCGTCGTATTCAGTGCATGCTGCTCTTCCAGGTGGAAGAGTCGACGCCAGATCGTCTCGGACTCATCGCAGACGGCCTTGAGGTCGGCGCTCGGCGCCCGATGGGCGGTCAGGGTGTCTCTGCGCGATTGGAAGACGAAGATCGATGCGAACGCTGCGAGCTCCGGCTCATTGAGTCGGTCCCACAGCCCGGCGCGGATCGTCAGCGCCACCAGGAGATCCCGTTCGCCGTAGATCCGACGCAGCATCGTCGAATGCTCGGGGTCGAACCCGAGGCCCCGCAGCACGTCCTGGACCCGTTCGAAGACCAGAGCGATCGAGGTGGTGCGCCCTTCGATGCGGGCGATGAGCGATTCGTTCTCCCGGATGAGCTTGTCGGCACGGTTGGCCCAGCGGGCGTGGAGCTCCCGATCCGGGCAGTCGTGGCAGGGGTGTGCCCGCATCCGCGCCTGAAGTTCGGCCACTGTGGTGCTCTCGCCCTGATGCTGTCGGCTCGACTGCCAGTGGGCTTCGGAATCCACTCGGCCGTCGTGGATGGCGGCCTCGAGGATGGACAGCAGCTGTCTGCGGTCGCCTGCCTGCCGATGGTTGAATTTCTTCGGCACCCGGACTCGCCCCTGCGAGGCGACGGGCTCGGTCACCTCGTGCGGGCGCAGGTGCCACACCTTGCCCTGCTCGGTGAGGACGGTGGGAAGTCGCGACACACCGTCCTTGTTGCTCATCGGAGCGATGATGACCGCGCGACCACCGACCCGCTTGGCCGGTATCGTCACCACATCGCCGATCTTGAGCGCGGTGAGGGACTCGACGATATCGCGCTGCCTGTTCCGCGATTTCGTCCTGGTCTCCTGCTTCTGCGTGTCCGAGATCGCCCGACGCAGCCTGGCGTACTCGGAGAAGTCACCGCGATCGCAGTGCATGGACTTCTCATACGCCTCGATCGTGGCTTCGTTCTTGCGTACCTTCCGCGCCAGGCCGACCACTGCCTTATCGGCCTGGAACTGGGCGAACGAGGTCTCGAGCACCTTGGCCGCTTCCTCAGAGCTCATCCGCGACAGCAGATTCGCGGTCATGTTGTACGTCGGTCCGAACGCCGAGTTCAGCGCGTAGGAACGGTTCGAGGCCAGGGCCGCCAGCTCGCTGACCTCGATGGTCGGATGCCACACGACGACGGAATGGCCGATGCGGTCGATTCCGCGGCGACCTGCTCGCCCGGTCAGCTGGGTGTACTCCCCCGGAGTGATCATCACATGTGCTTCACCGTTGAACTTCACGAGCTTCTCGAGCACGACGGTGCGCGCAGGCATGTTGATGCCCAGTGCCAGCGTCTCCGTGGCGAAGACGACCTTGATGATTCCCTGCGAGAACAGCTCTTCGACGAGCTGTTTGAACTGCGGGATCATCCCCGCATGGTGCGCGGCCACTCCGAGCAGCAGACCCTCACGGAAGGTGTGATAGCCGAGGATGCCGAGATCGTCATCGGCGAGGTCATCGCGCAGCTTCTCGAGAGCGGCATTGACGATCGTCTTCTCTTCCCGGGAGTTCAGATCGGTGCCAGTGCTCAGATACTGTTCGACGGCTTCATCGCAGCCATTGCGGGAGAAGATGAACATGATCGCCGGCAGCATCGCCGCCTCGGCGAGTGATGCCACCACCTGGGTGCGGCTGGGGCGGCGGAATCGTGCCCGGGTGGCACGTGCCCGTTTCGACCGTGGTCCTCCGTGCGTGCGGGTGGCGTGGTTGAGGGCCGGATCGATACGGTCGGAATCGCTGTGCGTGAACAGGTCATACATCCGGTGGCCGACCAGGACATGGTTGACCAGCGGCACCGGACGGTGACTCGTCGAGACGATCGTCGTCGGTCCTCTGACCTCACGCAGCCAGGCACCGAACTCCTCGACATTCGACACTGTCGCCGACAGCGACACCATCTGCACACGGTCGGGAAGATGGATGATGACCTCTTCCCACACCGGCCCGCGGAACCGGTCGGCGAGATAGTGGACTTCGTCGAGGACGACGAAGCCGAGATCCGACAGTCCCGTCACGTCGTTGTAGAGCATATTGCGCAGCACTTCGGTGGTCATGACGATGATCGGCGCATCCCGGCGGATCGACGTGTCACCGGTGAGCAGTCCGACGTTCTCAGCCCCATGGACCTCGGCGAGGTCGTTGAACTTCTGATTGCTCAGCGCCTTGATCGGTGTCGTGTAGAAGACCCGTTTGCCCTCGCCCCGGGCCAGTTCCACGGCGAACTCCGCGATGAGCGTCTTGCCTGCGCCGGTCGGCGCCGTGACCAGCACGTCCTCCCCCTGCTGCAGGTGGCTGCAGGCTTCGACCTGGAAGTCGTCGAGGGCGAACTCCGTGCGCTCCATGAACTGTCCCAAGGGGGTGCGGGCGAAATCCGCGCGCGCCTTGAACTCGGCATAGGCGGCGGAGGGACTCAGTGACTCCTTTGCAGGAGTATCGGTCGAAAGCGGTGTGGGGTCAGTCATTCTTCTCTTCGTCGGTCAGTTCGTCCTCGTCGATCCACAGGCCCTGTGCGATGAGGCGCTTCTTTCGTCGGCGATCATTGAATACACAGATCACCCAGGCCAGGCAGAACAGGGTCATCATGGGGATGACGAGGAAGAACATGGACATTGCGTCCGGAGTCGGGGTGGCGATCGCGGCGAACAGGAACACGAGCATGACGATGATCCGCCATGACTTCTTGATCCGCTCCGCCGACAGGAGTCCGAGCATGTTCAGTCCCACCATAAGCACCGGCAGGACGAAGGCGAGACCGAAGACCACGATGATGATCATCACGAAGCTCAGGTAGTCCTGTGCCGGGATGATGTTCGTGCCGCCCTCGGGAGTGAACGAGGTCAGGGCCTTCACAGCGTTGGGCAGAGCGAAGAACGCCATCGTCGACCCGGCCAGGAACAGCGGGATCGCTGCCCCGAGGAATCCCAGAGAGTACAGCTTCTCCTTCCGCTTCAGCCCCGGCACGATGAAAGCCCAGACTTCGTAGAGCCAGATCGGGCAGGAGAGGAAGAGACCGATGAAGAACGCGAGCTTGATCTTCAGATCGAAGGGGGAAGCGACTCCGGCGAAGTTGATCTCGGCCATCCGTCCGCCGTTGTCGCGGATCGTGCGGATCGGCTCTTGGAGGATATCGAGGACGGGATCGTAGAGGAACCAGCCTGCCACCGCGCCCAGAGCAATGGCGATGGCGGAGATGATGACGCGGTTGCGCAACTCGACCAGGTGCCCGACGACGGGCATCTTCTTCTCAGGATTGTTCTTCCGTGATCGAGAGGGCTTGCGCTGACGGTTCTCTTTCACTTCTCGTGAGACTGCGGGTCCTGCTTCTCTCGCCGCGACTCCTCGGTTCCAGTGGTCTCACCGGTGGCCGTGGAGGATTCGGTCGAGGAGTTCTGGTTGAGCGCTCCCGGCTCGGTACTCTTGCCGGATTCGTCATCGTCGCCGCGCAGATCCTTGACCTCGGACTTGAAGATCTTCATCGACTGTCCCAGGCTTCGGGCCAGCTGCGGCAGTTTGGGTGCGCCGAAGATGATCACGATGATGAGGATCACGATCGCGATCTGCACGAAACTTGGTCTCATGGGAGCTCCTTGGATTGTTGATGCTGTGGAAGAGTCTACGCGCTGCGGCTGAGCCTTTCATCCACATCCGGACGCGGCCTTCGTCTCAGCCGAGCCTGTTCAGGGCGCCCGCAACGGCTTCGGTGTCGTCGATCTCGGTGATGACATCGGCATGACAGAGCAGGAACCGGCTGAGCCAATCCACAGAATGCACGAGCAGGCGGATGCGCACGCTCGTGTCACCACCGTCGAGGTACTCCCGATTCGTCACGTCGAGTTCATCTGCCAGCCATGCTCCCCCGGCCGCAAGACCGAGGGTGACTTCGTACGAGGTGGTCATCGACTGGCTGACCGACATCGGCGGGTGCGCGGCCGATTCCCAGGACCGGATGCGACCAAGTGCGAACCGCCGGGGCGCTCCGGCCGAATAGCACCACGCATCGACGTACCAGTCAGCACCGGGGACGAGTCGGGTCGGGGCGATGGTCCGCGTGGTGAGTTCGTCACGGGAGCCCACGTAATAGTCGATCCGCAGCGCCGTGCCTTCTTCCACCGCATTGCGCAGAGCGGTCAGGAGCTCCTCGTCGGCGTCGATGGGACTGACGTCGACGGCCGTGCGCAGGTTCTCTCCTGCAGCTGCGCGCAATTTGGACGCGGCTGTGGCCACCGCTGCGGAATCGAGCCCCGGCAGGGACGAGAGCATGTCGAGAGCGAGCACGAGGACTCCGGCCTCCTCGGCGCTGAGCCGCACGGGCACGGAGACCTCTTCGGCGTTGGAGACGAAGATCTGCCCGCCCTCCCACGAGGCATCGATGAGGTCATCAGGCATATGTCCGGGTCGACCGGTGACGAAGAGCAGCTGCAGATCGTCGATGAGGGTGGCGGAGTCGATGCCGAAATAGGCAGCGGTCTCTTCGAGATCCGCGCCCGGATGGGCGTCGAGGTACGGGACGAGACTGAGCAGTCGGGTCAGCCGTTCACGCGCTGAGGACACTGGAGCCTCCCAAACGGTTGAGCGATCGGCGAATCGTTTCGCGTCTGCGGTCGACGGCGCGCACGAGTTCGGGCGGATCGACCACGTCCACGGCGTCCCCGAAGCCGACGATCTCGGCGGCGAGGGCATCGGCATCGGAATAGCCGATGACCACCTCGTCGCCATCGCTGCGGATCTGTCGACGGCGCAGCGGATCGGCCCGGTGAGCACGGATGTGCAGCCTCGCCTCGGCGACGACGGCCATCTCGGAACTCGACTGCAGCGCCAGCTGCGGGGAGAAATCCTCGGGGATCTCATAGTCGCCGGGTTCCCGGCCGCTGAGCTTCGCGATCCCACCTTCGACGCGGGAGAGCCGGAAGGTGCGTCGGGCCTCGCGGTCGAGGTCGAAGCCGAAGAGGTAGACACGGTCGCCGCGGCTGAGCAGCGCATAGGGTTCCAGCTTCACTTTCCTCACGCTCTGACCGGGTTTGTGATACCGGAAGCCGATGGCTTCGCGGGCATTGATGTGATGGAGAGCGGTGGCGAAGTTCGCGCTGGCCAGCCGGTGTGCGGCGGTGCCCGGATCGACGTTTCCCGGTCCGTCGGCGGACTGGTCGAGGTCGATGCCGAGTGCGCGCAGCTTCGTCAGGGCCTGAGACGAGGACGCCCCGAGCTCGGTCTCGGACCAGAATGCGGCGGCCACGGTCACAGCGGCCACCTCGGCGGGAGTGAGGTCGACGTCGCCCATCGCATAGTCGGCGGTGGAGATCCGATAGCCCGTCTCCCCCACATCACCGTAGGCATCGTGTTCGGCTCGGGTTGCGATGGTGATGCCCATGTGTCGCAGCAGCTCCTTGTCGCGGGAGAACTTGCGGTCGAAGGCAACCTCGTCGAGCCCGGAATAGCCGTCGATGGCGCTCATCAGCGTCTTGCGCGACACCCAGCCGCGGGAAGCGCGCAGGGCGATCAGCAGATTCATCAGACGTTCGGTCTGCTGTCTCTGTCTGCTGGTGCGGGGTGTATTCACGATTCCACCGTAACCTAAGCCGGGCGATAGTCTTGGGACCATGATTCATTGGCGCAAAGGAATCGTCGCAGCGATTCGCTCCACCCGGCCAGGATACACAGAGCTCGACGTCGACCTGGACGAGGCTGTGCCCGGCACCGATGTGAGATCCATCCGGGCGATCGCCTACACCGATGCCGTCGGGCAGCCGCAGAACCAGGACACCGTCATCGTCAATGTCTCGGCTCTGGCGAAGAGGCTGGGCACCGGAGGGTTCGGGCTCATCGTCGCCCTGCCCGAAGCGCTGCCGACCGATCCTCCGGACGGTCCGGGCCATCTCGTCAAAGACCGCTATTCACCGTTGCAGACGATGGTCCTCGGCGTCGACGATCAGGAATCGCAGCATCACGCCGCCCTCGCCGAGGCGGACAGCCTCGACGGCATGCCGGTGGTCGTGGCCGATCTGCATTCGGCTCTGCCCGCAGCGATCGCCGGTATCCGCGTCGTCGACCCGTCACTGTCGGTGGCATATGTGCTCAGCGATGGTGCAGCTCTGCCGGCCCCGTTCTCTCAGGCCGTCGCCGGGCTCCGGGACGCCGGCTGGCTTAAGGGCGTGATCAGCACAGGCCAGGCTTGGGGCGGAGATCTCGAAGCGGTGACCATCCACACGGGACTGCTCGCGGCCAAGCACGTGATGGGTGCCGATATCACCATCGTCGCTCAGGGGCCAGGAAACCTGGGCACCGGCACGAAGTACGGCTATTCGGGACTGGTCACCGGAGAGCACCTCAATGCCGCGGCTCTGCTCGGCGGGCATCCGATCGGTCTGCTGCGGATGTCGAACGCCGATGCCCGGGGCCGCCATTTCGGCATCTCCCATCATTCGCTGACGCCCCTGAGTGAGATCGCACAACCGGGGATGACCGTACCTGTGCCCGATTTCTCCACCCTCACCGAGGCGGAACGAGCTGAGATGGACCCGGATCCCGGTGTCGTCGCCGAGACCGTGGCCGAACAGCTGGATCGACTCAAGATGCATGATCTCGTCGACATCGATCTGACGGGGCTGTGGGATGTGCTGTGTGCCTCACCTGTTCGTGTGTCGACGATGGGCAGGAAGCTGCCCGCCGATGCTGCGTCGTTCCTCGCAGCAGCCGCCGCGGGACGCTGCGCCGCCGGGCTCGGCCGCCGCTGACCGCGACGAACACAGGGCAGCGCCTGATCTCCGCAGAATCCCTCTCCGCGTCGGGGAAGACACAGATGTGGCCGGGTTCCGAAGAACCCGGCCACGGTCGTCTTGCGCAGGATCAGCGCGTGCTGATCGTCTGGCTGATCCTCAGCGCACGTTTTCGAGGTCGCAGACGAAGATCAGCGACTCTCCGGGCTGGATGACTCCGCCAGCGCCCTGATCGCCGTACGCCAGGTGCGGCGGGATCTGCAGGGTACGGCGTCCGCCGACCTTCATACCCTGGATGCCCTGGTCCCAGCCGGAGATGACCATTCCGGATCCGAGACGGAACTCCAGCGGAGTGCCGCGGTTGTACGAGGCGTCGAATTCCTCCCCCGTGGAATGGGCGACTCCGACGTAGTGCACGCTCACGGTGTCGCCGGGTCCCGCCTCGGCGCCGGTGCCGATGACGTCATCGGTGATGATGAGCTCGGTCGGGGCGTCTCCGCCGGGGAAATCGACTTCGGGCTTCTGCTTGCTCATGTGTTCCTCCTGGTGTGGGTTCTATTGAGATATCGGATCGGTTCTCAGCCCTGGGCCGAGAGGATGTCGACGACGAAGATCAGGGTCGCATTCCCTGGGATGGACGGTTCGCTGCCCTGTTCGCCGTAGCCCTTGTCCGGCGGGACGACGAGGACGACCTGGTCGCCGACTTTCTGACCGACGAGTCCCTCGTTCCAGCCGTCGATGACCTGAGCCTCGCCGACCGGGGCGACGACGAAGGGCTGTCCGTCCTTCTTCCAGTTCGAGTCGAAGGTCTTCGATGTGTCGTCCCAAAGCCAGCCGGAGTACTTCACGGCGACGCTCTGGCCCTTCTTGACCTCGTCGCCGTCGCCTTCGATCGTCGTGTACGACTCGAGCTCGGTCGGCTTCTTGCCCTTCGGCTTCGAGATCGACGGGGCACCGTCGTCGGCCCACTTCACAGTCACCGGGTTGTCCGACTGATCGGCTTTATTCCCCTCGGCACGAGTCAGCGGCTTCTTCGTGTCCTCGATATCGATGACGTAGACGAGCGTCTGTGACGCCTCCCCCTGCTGGGCGCTGCCGTTGAGCGACATCATCACGCGGGAACCGACCTTGACGTCGATGAGCGCCTTGTAGAGGTCTTCGGATATCTGGGACTTGTCCATGGGGAAACCGGCGGCGGAGTCCGAATCGTAGCTGGATTCGACGGTCTTGCCCGTCGTTCCGGAGACCAGCGTCATCTGTGCCGTGACCTGCTCACCGTCAGCGACCTTGTCGCCGGTGCCCTCTTTGAGCACCTTCTTCTCGGTCTTGTCCATGACCAGCGGTGCCTCGAAGCTGACCTCGGGCTTCTTCCCGATCTTGCCGTCGACGGTGATGTCGTCGAGGCTGGTCGACTTCGCGTCCTGAGCGGCCACCGACGGCGGAGGTGTGGTCGAGTCCTCGGACTCATCACCCTGCCCGCAGGCCGAGAGCAGCAACAGGCCCGCCGCGATGGCGCTGAGCACTTTGGTGCGCACTGGTTTCCTTTCGTCACGCCGAGGCCGTGCCCGGATAGGGGCCAGACCGGATCACAGGGCGATCTTACAGGCCCGCGATGAGTGTTTCCGCCTGCGGGTGCGTCGTGGCGAAAGGGTCCTTGAGTGCGACTGCTCGACCGGATTCGTCGTTGAGACGCAGGTGCACCCAGTCGACGGTGTAGTCGCGTCGGGCGGCATGGGCTGCGCGGACGAATTCGCCGCGGATCGCCGCCCGTGTGCTCGCAGGCGGTGTGTCCTTCGCCCGTTCGACCGCCTCGGCGGGGACGAGGCTCTTCGCCATCCCGGCGGCTTCGAGCTTGGGAAACAGTCCCGTTGCGGGTGTGATGTCATGGAAGGCGATGTCGAGGCGGTGGATGCGCGCATCAGCGATATCGGTGATTCCGCGCTGCATGGACCGTTCGATGAGGGTGCGTTTCATCACCCAGTCGATCTCCGTGTCCACGGTCGAGAAGTCCTGCGATTCGACGGCGGTGAGCATCCGCGTCCAGAGGTCGATGATGTATCGGGCGAGTTCGTCGTCGCCGAGGCTGTGCTGCCCGGATTCGACGATCCGCTGTGCCCGGTCCCGGTAGTCGGCGAGCAGTCCCAGCGGCGTCGTCGTGGTTCCGTCCGTGCGTTCGAGCACGACCCGTCCCGTGAGATCGCGGGCGACGAGGCGGATATCGCGCACCGGGTGGCGCAGCCCGTTCTCCGGGATCCGCGCCCCCTGTTCGATGAGGTCGAGCATGAGCACCGCGGATCCGATCTTGAGCGCCGAGGTGGCCGTCGACATCGAGGAATCACCGACGATGACGTGCAGCCGCCGGTACTTCTCCGCATCGGCATGCGGTTCGTCGCGGGCGTTGATGATCGGACGCGACCGTGTCGTCGCCGACGACAGTCCCTCCCACATGACATCGGATCGGCCGGAGAGGCCGAACATCATCTCCGACCGGTCGGCTTCGTCGTCGGGGGTGAAAGCCGAACGGCGTGGAATCACGGCTCCGGCCCCGACGAGCAGCTGCCGGGTGACGAGGAAGGGCAGCAGCACCGTGGTCAGCCGGTTGAAGTCCAGGGTGCGGCGGATGAGGAAGTTCTCGTGCGACCCGTAGGAGTTGCCAGCCGCATCCGTGTTGTTCTTGACCATGTGCACACGTCCGCCGATGCCGTCGGCGTCGAGGGCGGCCTGCGCCTTGTCCAGCAGGTCGATCATCAGACCTTCGCCGGCCCGATCCTGAGCGAGCAGGTCGCCCAAGTCATCGCATTCGGCCGTCGCGTACTCCGGGTGGGAGCCGACGTCGAGGTAAAGGCGCGACCCGTTGGGCAGGAACACGTTCGACGACCTGCCCCATTCGACGACAGGGCGGAAGAGATAGCGGGCGATCTCCTCGGGGCCGATGCGCCGACCCTCGGGGTCGGCGGTGTGGGCGAGTCCGTATTCGGTTTCGAGCCCGTAGATGCGTGCCATTCAGTCCTCCCGCAGTGCGCTCATCGCCGCCTCGTCGAGGCGGCGGAACGTGCGCTGCTTCGACGTCGTGCGGTCGAGGACGGCGGCCTCGAGTGCGTCGGTGGCCAAGATCGCCTGGCTCGCGGCACCCAACGCGGTCACACCGTGGTTGAACACCTCGCTCAGTGTCATCTGCGAGCTGCGCACCCCGGCCAGGGATGCCGTGATCGCATCGGCTTGGCCGCCGATGGCCACATGTTCGGTCTCGTCGATGACGGATCCGTCGTAGCTGAGCCGGTAGAGCTGGTCGGTCTCCGGTGCGAGTCCGAGTTCGGCGACGACGAGTTCGACCTCGAAGGGCTTCGACTCGGTGGTGAAGACTCCGGCCAGGGTCTGCGCGTACGCATTCGTCAGCCCGCGAGCGGTGACGTCGGTGCGGTCGTAGGAGTATCCACGCAGGTCGGCGTAGCGGACGCCGGCCTGCCGCAGGGTCTCGAATTCGTTGTATTTGCCGACGGCGGCGAAGCCGATCCGGTCGTAGATCTCAGCGATCTTGTGCAGCGTCGGTGACGGGTTCTCCGCCAGCAGCAGGATGCCTGCGTCGAAGCGCATGACGACGACGGACCGACCGCGGGCGATGCCCTTGCGGGCGAAGTCCGCCCGGTCCTTCATCAGCTGCTCGGGCGAGACGTAGAACGGTACCTGACTCATCGACGATCCTTTCGCGGTGACTGTGCCGCACTCATCACCGGGCGCTGGCCGTGCGACGGGCGACGACCTCGGTGGCGGTGTCCAAGACGGTGGCCGAATCGACCTCGGTGACCCCGTTCTCGAGGTCGACGGTGACGATCGTCGGGGCGATCTGCCGGACGAAATCCGGTCCGCCCGTCGCCGAGTCGTCGTCGGAGGCGTCGAAGAGAGCTTCGACGGCCACGGAGATCGCCGAGTGTGTGTCGAGGTCGGCCCGCCACAGCTTCTTCAGCGCCCCGCGGGCGAAACCGGAACCGGAGCCGATGGAATGGAATCGGTGCTCTTCGTACTTTCCGCCGGTGACGTCGAAGCTGAAGATCTGGCCCTGTGGTGTGGAGTCGTCGACTCCGGCGAACATCGGGACGACTGTGAGTCCCTGCATCGCCAGGCCGAGGTTCCCGCGCAGCATCGCAGCCAAGCGGTTGGCTTTGCCGTTGAGCGAGAGACGGGCGCCTTCGATCTTCTCGTAGTGTTCGAGCTCGAGTTGGAAGAGCCGGATGAGGTCGAGTGCGACCCCGGCGGTGCCGGCGATGCCGATGACGGAATAGTCGTCGGCTGCTTTGACCTTCTCCATCGAATGCGAGGCGATGAGGTTGCCGATGGTCGCTCTCCGGTCACCGGCCATGAGGATTCCGCTGGCCGTGCGGAAGCAGATGATGGTTGTGCCATCCGGGGACTGTTCGGCCAGATCCCGGGCTCCGGGGTGCGGCAGCGCTTCGGGCGCCAGGGAGCGGGCGAGTTCGACGAAGGAGTTGCTCGTCGAACTCAAGAATGCAGGAGGGAATCCTGCCATCTCATTGGCCGCCCTTCTGCACGAAGTTCTTGACGAACTCCTCCGCGTTCGACTCGAGCACACCGTCGATCTCGTCGAGGATGGAATCGACGTTCTGAGTGTTGATCTGTCCCTGCACGGCCTCCGGCGGATCGACGGGAGCATCTCCCCCACCGGACGATTTGTCTCTCTGGACCTGTTCCTGCGAGCTCATCTCACGCTCCTTCAGTCGTTCTTCGAACTCAGTCTATCGACTCCGAGTGCCTTCAGCAGGCCCTCGGCGGTCGCGATTCCCTCCACCCGATCGGCGAGCAGCTCTCGGGTGCCTTTGAGAGGTTCGTGCATGGGCAGACGCACCACCCCGAAGGATTCCGCGTTGACCACGAGCGAATCCCAGCTCGCGGCCACCAGATCCTCCCCGAGGCGGCTGACCGCCACGGAGCGCAGGAACGCGCGGGTCCCGTCGGGAGCGTTGGTCACGGCGGCTTCGACCTCGGCGTCGGTGGTCATCCGCCGGATGCGCCCGGCACGTTCGAGCTTGTGGAAGAGCCCTTTCTCCGGGCGCACATCGTGGTACTGGACGTCGATGAGGGCCAGCTTCGGATGGTCCCAGTCGATTCCCTCACGGGAGCGGTAGCCCTCGAGCAGGACCCATTTGGCGACCCAGTCGATGGAGTCTGCGAGAGTCCTCGGGTCGGTCGAGAGACCGCCGAGGAACCGGCGCCATTCGGCGAGCACTTGACTCGTCTCGGCATCATCGGGATCCGCGTGTTCGAGGCAGGCTGAATAGAAGGCCTCTTGGATCTCGAGCGCCGTTGCCGTCGTCCCGTCGGTCAGCGGCAGCGGGGCGGTCAGGCTGAGGTCGTGGCTGACATCCCACAGCGACTGCAGGGCATCGGCGAGTTCGATCCGCGGTGCCAGCCCCGCCTCGATGAGGCCGAGGACGAGGGAGGTCGAACCGAAGCGGACGAACGTGGCGGGCTCCGCCAAGGTGGCGTCGCCGATGATGACGTGCAGCCGACGGTACTTGGCCGGATCGGCGTGCGGTTCGTCACGAGTGTTGACGATCGGACGCCGCAGAGTCGTCTCGAGTCCCACCTCGGCTTCGAAGAAGTCCGCACGGGATGAGATCTGAAAGCCCTTGCCCTCGCCTTCGCGTCCGATGCCGACCCGTCCCGATCCGCACAGGATCTGCCGGGTGACGAAGAAGGGAACGAGGCCGGCCACGAGGTCGTCGAAGTCCGTGGACCGGTCGACGAGGTAGTTCTCATGGGTGCCGTAGGAGGCTCCCTTGGAATCGGTGTTGTTCTTGTACAGATTGACCGGTTCCGCGCTCTTCTCCAAGGTCCGCACCGACTCGAGGGCGACGAGGTCGCCGGCCCGGTCGAAGGTGACGATATCGCGAGGGGTGAGCACTTCCGGGGAGGAGTATTCGGGATGAGCGTGGTCGACGTAATAGCGGGCGCCGTTCTCCGTGACGACGTTCGCCAGGTACTGAGCTTCGACATCGTCCTGCGGCAGATGCGTCAGCTGCGAGACGTCGGCATCGGCGATGTTCATGAAGAAGCCGCGAGCGTCGGCCAGCGGAGACTCGGTGGCGAAGTCCCAGAAGTTCTGGGACGACTTCAGTCCGCGCGGACCGGCATAGGCGTCGACGACACGAGCCGAGTCCCGCATCGGGTTCGCCCGGGGGCTGCCCGGCTGGCTGAGGCCGAACTCCGTCTCGGCTCCCATGACGCGTCTGACTCTGAGCATCTGATTCTCCTCCACGGTCTAGACTCGGGGACGTGGCAACGAAGAAATCTCATCTCCCCATCGCACTGATCGTCGACCTCATCCTCGTGGTTCTGTTCACGATCGTCGGTCACTACACACATTCTCACAATTTCGATCCGCAGGGGCTGATGACCACAGCGTGGCCGTTCGTGGCCGCCCTCGTCATCGCCTGGCTGCTCACGGCGGTCTGGGATCGGCCGATCGCTCCGCTGGCTACGGGCACCGGGGTCTGGGCGATCACCGTCCTCGTCGGACTCGTCCTGCGCGGAATCACGGGAGCCGGCGGCGATCCGGGTTCGGTGCCGGTGAGCTTCATGATCGTCGCGACCTCGCTCAACCTCATCACTCTGGTCGGCTGGCGTCTCATCGCCACGGCCGTCTCCGGTGGTTCCGGCCGCCGCAAGCGCAGCCGCTGAGCGCTGCTCCACCCGTTTCAGACGAGATCGGAATTCGGCCGCACCTCGGCGATGTCGGTCTCATACGGCACGGTCGGGGTTCCTCTGGTCGTGTCGAGGTGCATCATCCGCAGATGAGTGACCCGTTCGCCCTTGCGCCCGGAGATCCGTGCCCATTCGTCGGGGTTCGTCGTGTTCGGCAGGTCTTCGTGTTCGCTGAACTCTTCGGCGATCGCATCCTCGAAGTGACCGGGGCGCAGTCCGCGTTCGCCGGTGTCGAGCAGCGATTTGATCGCCGCCTTCTTCGCGCGGTCGACGATGTTGTGGATCATCGCCCCGGAGGCGAAGGCGGAGAAGTGGAGGACTTCCTTCGATCCGTCGGCGTAGCTGACCTCGACGAATTCGTTCTCCGGAGTCTCTGCGAACATCCGATCGACACAACTGTCGATGAGCGCCGAGACCGCCTCGGCGGGCGTGTCGTGACCGGTGAGCACGCTCGAGTGCAGCGGCAGCTCGGCGGTCAGATACTTCTCGAAGATGTCACGGGCCGCCTCGGCGTCGGGGCGTTCGATGCGGATCTTCACATCGAGTCGGCCGGGGCGCAGGATCGCTGGGTCGATGAGGTCCTCGCGGTTCGAGGCGCCGATGACGATGACGTTGTCGAGCTGTTCGACGCCGTCGATCTCGGTGAGCAGCTGCGGCACGATCGTCGTCTCCACGTCCGAGGACTTGCCGGTGCCGCGGGTGCGGAACAGTGATTCCATCTCATCGAAGAACACCACGACGGGGAACCCGGCTGAGGCCTTCTCGCGTGCGCGGGCGAAGATCAGGCGCAGCTGGCGTTCGGTCTCGCCGACGTACTTGTCGAGCAGCTCCGGACCTTTAATGTTGAGGAAGTAGGTCTTGCTCGTGCGGACCGTCCCGGTGCGATCGGCCAGGGAGTTCGCCACGGCCTTCGCGATGAGCGTCTTTCCGCAGCCGGGAGGGCCGTAGAGCAGGATGCCCTTGGGCGGCTTGAGTCCGTGCTCGGTGTAGAGCTCGGGATGCTCGAAAGGCAGTTCGACGGCATCTTTGATCTGTTCGATCTGGTCGGCCAGACCGCCGATGTCCTGGTAGGTGATGTCGGGGACCTCTTCGAGCAGCAGCGAGGAGACTTCGGGCTTCTCGACGACCTGCAGTGCGTAGTGGGTGCGGGTGTCGACGACGACGGCATCGCCGACGCGCAGTCCTGCGTCGACGAGGTCGGCGGCGAGGGTGAAGACCTGCTCGTCATCGCCGGGGGCTCCGACGAGGATGCGCTGGGAGTCGACGAACTCACGGACGTTGACGACCGATCCCACGGGTGGGAACTCGCCGGTGCCGATGATGACGAGGCCTTCGGACAGGAGCACGTCGGCTCCGGCCCGCAGATTCTCGGGCTCGACCTCGGGGGCGACGGCCACACGCATCCGGCGACCGCCGACGATGACATCGGCAGTCACCGCGTTCTCGCCGACGGCGATGAGTGTGCCCCAGTTGTTCGGCGGCTCGGTCAGGCGCCTGGCCTCCTCCTTGATCCTGCCGAGCTCATCACGGGCCGTGCGCAGAGTCTTCGACAGTGCCTCATTGCGTTTGCCCGCTGTGTAGAGCTGCTGGCGCAGGGACGCGGTGTCCTCGCGCAGCTTCTTCACTTCGGTCGTGGTCTCTGTCATCGATCCTCCTTCGGCCCTGTGCTGCTGGTCGGGCTGTCTGTGACATCTGTGGGCTGCGCCTCTGCGGAGTCTGCGGGGTCGGTGCGCAGGCGTCTGCCGGCCTCGCGCATCACCCGGCGCAGCTTCTTCCCGTGTGCGGTGCGGGTGCCGATCGCCGCCTCGGTGACTTCCGGTTCCGTCCACGCCGCCACATCCTCGGCGGCCGCGGTGGCTCCCTGGGGACGCTTCTTCTTCTCCAGCGGGCTGATGCCGTCGGCCATCCGGCGGGCCATGATGAGGAACCCGGTGTGGGCGATCATCCGGTGGTCGGGGCGGACTGCGAGTCCGTCGACGTGCCAGCCGCGGACCATGGCCTCCATGGATTCGGGTTCGGCGAACTTGCCGGAAGTGCGCAGGGCTTCGACGAAGCGTGAGAGCTGCGGGACGGTGGCGACGTAGGAGATGACGATTCCCCCGGGTGTCAGGGCTTCGCTGACGGCCTCGAGTGTGTTCCAAGGAGTGAGCATGTCGAGGACGACACGGTCGACGCTGCCGGGCCCGAAGGTCTGCGGCAGAGTATCCGCAAGGTCGCCCACGGTGACGGACCAGTTGTCCGGTTCGCCGTCGAAGAAGTCGGCGATGTTCCCTGTCGCGATCGTGGCGAACTCCTCACGCAGTTCGAACGAGTGCACGGATCCCGTCGCGCCCACGGCTCGCAGCAGCGCCATCGACAGGGCTCCGGATCCGACGCCGGCTTCGACGACGACTGAGCCGGGGAAGATATCGCCGAGGGTGACGATGAGTCCCGAATCCTTCGGGTAGACGACTGCGGCGCCACGGGGCATGGAGAGCACGAAGTCTTCGTAGCGTGGGCGGAAGACCTGGAAGTCGATTCCCCCGGTGTTCGCGACGATGATTCCCTCTGTGCGCCCGATGATGTCGTCGTGGCTGATGAGGCCCTTGTTCGTGTGGAAGTTCTCACCCGGGGAGAGCACGAAGGTGTGCATCCGCCCTTTGGGGTCGGTGAGTTGGACCTTCTCTCCGGCGCCCAGAAGGCGCGGGGGCCGGGAATGGAGTGGCTGAGTCATGATGTGTCCACTCTACGCTGGTGAGGATTGCCTCACACAACCGCCTCAGGCTGCAAGGAGTTCGTCGAAGAATTCCTGCAGGTCGATGACTCCGACCAGGGTGTTGCCGTCCATGACCAGGCTGAACTGCGCCTTGGGGCGGTGGGTCAGCGATTCGAGCAGGTGCGGGGCCGTGATGTCCTTCGGCACTCCGATCCACCCGGCCAAGGGGCGGGCGACCTCGCCGGCGGGAACCGCTTCGAGGGATCCGGCGAGCCGACCAGCTGCGGCGTGTCGGTCGACGAGACCGTACGGCAGACCCTTCTGATCGAGGACGACGATGAGGGTGCGTTCCTTCGCGTTTCCCAGCGTGTTCGCATAGTCGAGGGTGTCGGCCAGGTCGGCGTCCCAGGTGGCGGCGATCGCGGGCTGTATGACCTGGGAGAGGTCGTAGGTCTCCATCTTCCGGGCTCGTTTGGCGTGGGTGGCGGCATCTCCGGCGGAGAACCACAGCATGATCGCAATGAGCGACATCCAGGCCACGGTCAGCGGATCGGGTCGTTCTCCGGCCAGCAGCGGGGTGATGACCGACCAGCCGATGAAGCCGACGGCGATGATCCGGCCGACCCAGCTGGCCACGATCGTGCCCAGAAACTGCGACCCGGTGATGCGCCACATGATCGCCTGCAGCGCCCAGCCGCCGTCGAGAGGAATGCCAGGCAGCAGGTTGATGGCGCCGAGGGCGACGTTGGCGAAGGTGACGGCGATGAGCAGCAGCCACGGCACCGAGGTGGGGCTGGCGGCGCTGAGGCACCACCATCCCAGCAGGGCGAGCACGATGTTGACGATGGGGCCGACGATGGAGATGACGAAACTCGTCATCGCCGCTTTGTCGCGCGGGTTGTCCATCTGCGGTTCGAAGCGGGTGAATCCGCCCCAGATGTTCAGCTCGATCGCGGCGACCTTCTGCCCGTAGAACTGGCCGGCGACTCCGTGGGCGAGTTCGTGGAGGAACACGGAGGCGAAGAGGAGCACGGCGTAGGCGAAGGCGACGAACCAGGCCCCGATGCCCAGATCCGGCCGGACCTGGTTGAGCCACGGAGTGAAGAGGATGGTGATGACGATGGCGGCGAGGAACCACGACCACGCCAGAATCACCGGAGCGCCGAGGACGGTGCCCAAGCGCAGACCCGATGACGCACCGGGGTGGTGGTTTTTCGCGGCCATTGAAGGGGTTCCTCCAATCGATGTCGTGGTCAGCGGACCACTGAGGGTCGGTTACTCAGCCTAACAGCGACGACGCTCCGACCGCTGGTCGCCACGTCGTTTCCGTGGAGGTCGTTACAGTGGAGTTATGGCCGAGCTCACCAGTCTCTCGCCCTCGCGGGCCAACGATTTCATCCAATGCCCTCTGAAGTTCCGTTTCCGCAGCATCGACAAGCTGCCGGAGCCGCCCTCTCAGGCCGCGTTCCGCGGCACGGTGGTTCATTCGGTGCTCGAGAAGCTGTTCGCCGCACCGGCAGGCGAACGCACGTCCGAACTCGCGCAGACGATGCTCATGCCGGCGTGGGAGGAGCTCGTCGAGAAGGATCCGGAGGTGCTCGAGATCTTCGGGGACGACGCCGAGAAGGAGGCGTTCTTCACATCGGCGCGTCGGCTCATCGATTCCTACTTCGTTCTCGAGTATCCGGAGCATCTCGAACCGGAGGAGACGGAGAAGTTCGTGCGGACGAAACTCGACAACGGTCTCGAACTGCGCGGTTTCATCGACCGGGTCGACGTCGCCCCGGGTGGCGAGCGGCGGCTCGTCGACTACAAGACGGGCAAGCAGCCGAAACCTCAGTACGGGCGGGAGGCGAAGTTCCAGATGGGCTTCTACGCTCTCGTCGTCTACCGCCTCTCCGGCGAACTCGTCCACACTCTGCAGCTGATGTACCTGGGGTCGCGCAGTGTGCTGAAATCCCACCCGACGATGGCTGAGGTCGAACAGACGCAGTTCGAGATCGATGCCATCTGGAAGGACATCATCGCCTCGGCCGAGTCGGATCGGTGGCGGCCGAAGAAGTCGCCGCTGTGCAATTGGTGCACGTTCAAGCCGCTGTGCCCGGCCTGGGGCAATACCGCTCCCCCGACTCCGGAGATCACGAAGATCGTCGGGGCTTAGGGTTCAGGCGCTCTGCTGAGCACACAGACGTCGCAGGTCGGCGACTCCGCGGCCTTCGAGGCTGTCCCACAGGATTCGGCCCGGACGGGGTTCGAGGTCGACGAAATGCGGGATCCCGATGGCAATGGTTCCCGCCGCCTCGGCGCTGGCCAGACCCGGCTTCGAATCTTCCAGGGCCACGCAGTCGGCCGGGTCGAGGTCGAGCAGGGCGGCTCCGCGCAGATACGGCTCGGGGTCCGGTTTGCCGGCGGAGACCTCATCGCCGGAGACGAGACCGGCGAAGCTGTTCGGCGGACAGCTGGAGATGACCGCCTCGGCCAGTGGTCTGTAGGACATCGTGACCATGACGTTCGGGATGCCCTCGGCCTTGAGCTCGGCCAGCAGCTCCAGTGCACCGGGACGGAAGGGCACGGATGCTCGGATCTGTCCGATGACGTTGCCCATCAGGGTCTCGACGATCTCCTCGGCGGGCAGGTCGAGACCGGCCTCGCGCATCATTCGGGCGGAGACGATCAGCTCGTTGCCGACGAATTCGAGCCCCTGCTCTTCCGACCATGACAGCCCGTGGGCGTTCATGAGTTCGGTCTCGGCTCGGATCCAATACGGCTCGGTGTCGACGAGGGTTCCGTCCATGTCCCAGAGGACGGCAGAAGGGTCGGCTGATGCGTGGTTCGTCATAGGCCCAGCGTAGTCTGGAACCATGAGTATTCTTCCATCCGGGTCCGGGGCACTCGTCTTCATCGCCTTCGAAGGTCAGGATGCCGATGCTTCCGAAGCAGCGAGTTCGCTGGCCAAGGATCTCATCGAGGTCTGGCAGCTGGACGACTCCGAGATCCTCGACACCGATGGGTTCTACGAATTCCGCTTCTCCGAACCCGAGATCATCCGCGACGAGGCCGGCACGGCGTCGATCGCCTGGCCGGGTGTCGCGGTGCACCGGGGCCGCCTCGGCGAGTTGCCGATCACGGTCATCCAGGGGCACGAACCGGGCCTGAAATGGCGGGAGTTCCTCACCCTCATCCTCGCTCACGTCGGTGCTGACGATACCGTCGTCCTCCTCGGTGGGCTCCATGCCGAGGTCCCGCATACGCGGCCCCTGCCCGTGGTGGCCAACACAGAGGACGCTGAACTCGCGTCCGGTCTCGGCATCGACGCCAACGGGTATGAGGGACCCATCGGCATTCTCGGGCTGCTCGGAGTGGCCTGCCGCTGGCACGGAATCAGGGCGATCAACCTGTGGGTGGGCGTGCCGGACTATCTCGCAGAGTCTCCGTCGCCGAAGGCCGAGCTCGCTCTGGCGAAGGCGGTCGAGCGCTATGTCGGCATCGAGATCGACATCCATGTGCTCGAAGAGGAGAGCCGGGCCTGGGAACTCGGCGCCGACGAACTCGTCTCGTTCAACCCGCGGCTGGCAGAGCTCGTCAAGGCGCTGGAGAAGCAGAACGATTCGGCGGACCTGCCGGAGGCCACCGGCGACGCCATCGCGGCCGAGTTCGAACGCTATCTGCGCAAACGCGGCCGCGATAAGTGAACCACGGTCATTCGGTGGTCAGGCGGTCGACGCCGAACGATGTCAGTCCAGCAGACGGATGCCCAGGAGGGCGTCGACGGCGTCGGCGACTCGATCGCCGGTGATGCCCGCGGTCTCCGAGGGTTCGGAGTCCGCATAGTGTTCAGCCCATTCGTCGAGGATCCCCAGAGCCCGCGGGCTGTCGAGGTCATCGGTGAGTGCTTCCCGCAGCAGACCGATGATGTGCTCGCGCAGACCTTGGCGACATTCGGATTCGCATTTGGCCGCGTGCCTCCATGACTGGAGGCGTGCCTCGGCGATGGACAGCTGCTCTTCGGTGAAGCTCCAGTCGCTGCGGTAGTGGTTGGCCAGGATCACGGTGCGGATGGCCATGGGGTCGACTCCGCGTTCACGCAGCTTCGAGACGAGGACGAGGTTGCCTTTGGACTTGCTCATCTTATCGCCGTCGAGGCCGACCATCCCGGTGTGCATATAAGTCTTCGCCATCGGCGCGTCCCGCCAGGCCGAGGCGTGGGCGGCGCTCATCTCGTGGTGCGGGAAGATGAGGTCGCTGCCGCCTCCCTGCACATCGACGGGGAAGCCCAGGTACCGATCGGCGATGACTGTGCATTCGATATGCCAACCCGGACGTCCCCGGCCCAGTCCTCCGCCGTCCCAGGACGGTTCGCCTTCGCGTTCGGCCCGCCACAGCAGCGGGTCGATGGGGTCCTCTTTGCCCGGGGTCTCGGGGTCTCCGCCGCGTTCGGCCGACAGTGCGGCCATGGTCTCGGCGTCATCATGGCTGACGGTGCCGAACGGCGGGGTGATCTGCGTCGACACCCGGTAGTAGACGTCACCGTTGTCGAGGGTGTACGCGGCTCCCCTGTCCACGAGGTCGCGGACTCCGGCGGCGATCTCGTCGACGGATTCGACTACGCCGATGAAGCTGGCCGGCGGGAGCACCCGCAGGGCTTCCATGTCTTCACGGAAGAGCTCGATCTGGGAGGCAGCGAGTTCGCGCCAGTCGACTCCCGTGGCGTCGGCGCGCTCCAGCAGCGGGTCGTCGACATCAGTGGTGTTCTGGGCGTAGTCGACCTCGAGGCCCGCATCACGCCAGATCCGGTTGAGCAGATCGAAGGCCACATAGGTGGCGGCGTGCCCGAGGTGCGTCGCATCATAGGGAGTGATGCCGCAGACGTAGAGACGAGCGGTCTGCTCGGATCCGCGCAGTCGGCGCGGGCTGCGGGTGCTCGTATCGAACACCGTAGGCACCTTGCCGGTGCTGGTCAGTCGGGGCAGTTGAGGTTCGGGCCATGACTTCACGGCACCCAGCCTAACCGAGAGGCAGGCGTTCGGCACTTCCGGGTTGACGTGATGCCGGTTTCAGATCGGCGGCCAGGGAATGACGGTGCGATCATCGGGTGCTTCGGGGAAGAACTCGGCGGCGAGAAGCCTGTTCGCCCGGTGTTTGAGCGCCTGGATCTCGTCGGTCGACAGGCAGTCGCTCAGCTGCGGCCGCAGGGTTTCGTCCATGGCGGCGACTTCCTGCAGAGCATCGATCTCTTCGGCACAGAACGAGGTGCGAGAGAAACCCCACAGCACGGTGCGCAGCTTCTCCTCCTGGTGGAAGGTCAGTCCGTTGTCGATGCCGAAGACGCCGATGTCGGCAGCGGCGGTGCTCGGCAGAGTGCTGCCGGTGATGACATGGCCGGCTTTGCGGTCGGCGTTGTTGGCCAGCAGGTCGAAGAAGGCGATGGTGCGCAGGGCACCGTCGACGGAGTGGGAGAGCACCAGGTCGCGGCCGTCTTCGGTGCGCAGGGCGAAGATCGGGGTGTGGTCGACGGGGATCGCGCTGACCGTTGACAGAGTCACCGCGTCGTCATCGTCGGAGGCTTCGACGTAGGCCTGCAGGGATCCGCGACCGGCCGGCAGATCGTCGCGCAGCACCGTCGGCGGGACCACTCCCAGGTCGAGCGCGGACGACAGTCGGTAGGCGGCGACCTCGCGCAGGGCCAGGGTCTGCTCCGGGAAGTCGATCAGGGGCCGTTCGCCGGAGATGGGTTTGTAGACGGCCTTGATCGCCCGGCCCGCGTGTTCGAGCACGAGCAGTCGGGTGTCATTGCTGGCGCGTGGGATCGCGCCCATCTCCGTCCACTCACCCGCAGCCAGTGCGTCGAGGACAAACCCGTGGTCCATCACCGATCAGGCGCGTGGGATCCCGTTGGCACGGGGGCACAGGTGGCCGTCGGGTTCGAGCGGAAGCGAGCAGAACGGACAGTCTCCGCGTCCGGCACTGACGACCTGTTCGCCGCGCCGGGCGAACTCGCGGGCGGCCGCGGCGTCGAGGACGATGCGCAGGACCTCTCGTTCGACCTCGTCGTCATCGGGGTCGGCAGAGGTTCCGGCCTGGGCGTCGGCCTCGGTGAGTTCGAAACACTCGACGACGAGTTCGTGTTTGACGGTGTCCCAGCCCAGGCTCATCGTGCCGACACGGAACTCCGGTTCGATGGGAACGTTGAGCCCGGCGTTGTCGATGAGATCGTCGAGCGCCGTCTGCGGCACCCGAGCGGCCGGGTCCTTGATCATCACCATGTCGAGCAGTTCGGTGATCCGGTCGGAGAGGATCTCGACCTGTTCCTTCTCGACGACCACCGTCGTGAGCGCGGTGCCGGACTTCGCTTGGAGGAGGAACGTCCTCTCGCCGGGAAGTCCGATTGTGCCGACGACGAAACGATCGGGTGTGGGGTGGTCGTACAGAGCTGCCATGTCTTCAGCCTAGTCCAAAGACTTACATGTCGGTCCGGCCTGGGATACATTTGAGTCATGAGCACTGATCCTCGTGAGGCCCTGGACGCATTCCTCGAAGCAGTGAGAGAGCACTACGCTGCATCCGCACACCGCAACGGTGACCAAGACCCCCGAGTCGAAGCCGCTTATATGGCTTTGGCCGATGCCTTCGAAATCTACGAAGACGCGATCTACACTGCGTTCGACGAAGTCACCCCGTTCGAGCTCTTCGATGACGTCGAGGATGCCAAGGACGATGACGAGTTCGTCCTCGACGATGACGACGAGGACGACTGAGAAGCTCG